>JAGLDQ010000115.1 GCA_023145535.1 Cocleimonas sp.
ATCATCACCAAAAATACTGCCAAGACAATATCGTTACGTTGCGTTATTTTTATTAGAAAATCTTGGACGTTATCACTAAACATCTATAAGCCTTCAGGAAGATAGTTCAAAGTTATATATAAAGTTTTTCCGTCTTCCTTACGGGGTAATCAAGTTACCTAATCCAGCTGTATCTAACAACTGTCCAACATCCTTGCTGACATTTTTAAACTCTATATCATAATTATTATTACGCTGATCATTCAGTAAAACACACACAGCATCGGCGGATAAGTAAGTGCTTGCTTTCATATCCATAATCAAACGATCATTGATTGGGGATTCTATATCGGACAACACACCTTTTAGTTTAGATGCACTTTCAGCATCCACAGCACGATCAAAAGTAACAACCGTTGAATACACCGTTTCATGTACTTTCATTTTTTATCAGTCCTTTGTCTTTTTCACTTGATTCATAAATCATCCTGATTTATGAGCTATTTGTTGACTCATCTTCAAATGCTTTCATTGCGCTCACCACGTATAAAACATCTTTTTTAACAGCCACTACCTTTACTCTGGTTCCTGCGACTAAATCATCACCTTGAACCCCCCAAGTCTCACCTTTAAAAACAGCTTCACCCACGCCCTCTTTAATTTCTTTTTTTAATGTGATTTTTTGTCCTATTAATTGCTTTCCAGGATAAACTGCCAAAACATTATCCGCGCCATTAAATAAAGACCTAACTAGTTGTAAAATAAACGGCCCTAGAAAGATGATAAGAAGCATAAAAACCAACTGCCAATACCAGCGCATCGTATTATCTATCAACACGAACAGCCCTGTGATTCCTGCGGCGATACCAAACCACATGGAAAAATCATCTGGCAGGGAAATACGTTTAAGAAAACTAAAACCATCCGCTTCTTCCCTGAGCTTTCCAAGCTTTGGGTTCACATGATCAAAATAGGCATTGCGAATGGTTCGCCGTATGCCACTCAATTTATCGGATAATTCGCTGATTTTTTCATCTCCAGATGATTTATTATTTTAGAATTTTAGTACGGGAGTTGCGCGCTCTTTGTATTTCAATATTATCCGTATTATCAAATACTCATTAGCAACATGACCAGACTTGCCTGACCAAGCGTATCGTTATAAAGAGTTTAGGACTTAGAAAAAATACAAACTACTCATTCGCCTGCTGAATCGCCTGTGCAGCACCTTCAATCGTTTCTGATGGAATATATTGATCAATCGTACCGTCATTGGCTAATTTCATAGCCAGATCTGGGTCTGCGACTATTTTTACGCGTTCTTTATTGGCAATTTCGATCATTTTAAAGCTCATTCTATTTTTACCAATAGCTAATAAAATAGGCAGAGGTAAGTCTTCATTATATTTTAGAGCCACCGCCAAGTTCATCCCGACAATAACGACTCTTGACTCCTTGACTTTCTTATTCAAATCCTGCTCTAGCATTTTGCGTTGTTCTTCTTTTCGCGCCCCTTTTACTTCAGGATCGCCCTCCTGACTTTTATATTCCCGTTTTACTTCATCCTTCGTCATGCGCTGATCTTTAGTAAACTGAGACTTTTGAAACATAAAATCGATGGCTGCCACAATAATAAGAATAGGGAGCAAAATCATGATTAATTTTTTTAGCAATGTCTGAAATACCAACATTTGGCATCTCACATCACATTGCGATATATCATGCATATAATCTCGTATGCCCAATCGAACAACATAGACAATAATAATGCTCATACCCACAATTTTAATGATAGAAAATAGCGTCTTAATGATTTGCTTGACGGAAAATATGCGGCCAAACCCTTTCATCGGGTCAATTTTTTCCCCTTTAGGAATAACGGGGTCAACTGAAAAGAGGATACCTGTCTGCAATACATTGCCCAAAATACCTGCTACCAACATCAATATTGCAAACGGTAAAATAATCGAATAGATCACCTTTGACATCACTTTATCGATCATATTATCCAGTGCTAGGGGGAAATCCATCGTGTAGATAAAAGAGATCGAAGTGAACACTTCTTTAATATTGATAAACATCGAGTCCCAGCCAAACCAGAAGTACATCACCGCAAACAAAAACATAAGCGTGGGTGCAAATTCTTCACTGCGAGCGACTTGGCCTTTTTTACGCGCTTCTTTCAGTTTTTGAGAGGTGGGTTCTTCCGTTTTGCTATCTTTATCCCCACTCACTTCAGTATCCTTTCCAATATTTGAAATGAATCACTAAAATGAAGAAATTTCTCACGCATAAAATTAGCAATAAACGTAACGTAATAAATCAATATCAACATACCCACCCCACTTTTAATCGGCATGGTCAAAAGGAAGACATTTAACTGGGGTACTTGTCGTGCAACGAACGCCGCGCCTATTTCAATCAAATACATAACGGCAACGATTGGCCCAGCGATTAATGCGGCGGTATACATTAATAAATCCAATTGACGTAAAATAACCACTGACGAATCCCTATGAAATTTTGGAAAAAAACTATCAATCGGCCATGTTTGGTAGCTTAGCAATAACACTTCATACAAAAGCAAAAAACCACCCGAAGCAAATAATAAAGTAACCGCCATTAGGACTAATACATTACCCAGTGGCGAGGTCTGATCACTAATAACCGCTGCAAACTGCTCCGCGCTCATCGTTCCACGTTGCATATCAATAAAATAACCAGCTGCACTCACCGCCCAAAATGGAATACTGAACATAAAACCCATCATAAAACCCAAAATCACTTCTTTAATGACAATGGTCAGAACGGGAAGCATTTCTACGGGTATGTCTTTCACCTGTTCGAGCGTCATCGGCACGGCCACAACCGATAACACCATTACAATACCATTTCGTGCCAACCCTGGGAGCGTGCTACTACTGAGAAAAGGCATGACAAGAAAAGCCCCCAGAATTCGGGGTACGGTAAGCGTCCAAGCAAATAACCAGAACTCACCTTCTTCTAAAATAAATAATCCATTATCCATAAGTATTATTTTTTCGGTAAACGAGGAAACTCATTAAAGACATTGATCGTAAAATCATACAATTCAGACCCTAATGTCTGTACAGTAAAAGCAATTGCTAACATCACTGCCACCAATTTAAAGGCATGCGGCAATGTTTGTTCCTGTATCGAAGTCAATGCTTGAAACAGACTAACAATCAACCCGACAATGGTTGCTGCTATTAAAACGGGCAATGATAAATACAACACTAATTGCATTGCTTGTGAGGTAAGGTGGACAATAATTTCTTGTGACATGATTTTTATTATTAATTGAGTAGAGTCGATGCAGCCGTAAGAAGCCAAGCATAGACGGTGCTAAAATTTGGTCGGTGACATAAATTTTACCGACCCTAGACTAAGTTAAGCGGTGATAGGTACACGCATAACTACTGATAACTTAAAATAAGCCCATGCACCAAACGCACCCAGCCATCGACTAAAACAAATAACAACACTTTAAAAGGCAACGAAATGATAATAGGTGATACCATAATCATGCCCATTGAGATCAAAATATTGGAAATAATCAGATCAATGATAATAAAGGGCAGATAAAGCAAGAACCCGATCTGAAATGCCGAAGTTAACTCACTGATTAAAAAGGCAGGCACCAGTATTAATAAATTATCTCGACTTACCTTGTCAGCATATTTTTTAGGCCATATTTTTTTAGTTGTCTGCACAAAAAAGTTACGCTCATGCTCACTAGAATGCTTAATTAAGAACATCTTAAAAGGGATAAACGCATCCTCAATGGCAGGTTGCAACTCTGGATTTTTTATATCCTCAAAAGCGACATCATGGCTATTGAAACGCTCCTGTGCCTCCATTAATACGGGTGCCATGACATAGATAGAAAGAATAATAGCCAATCCATTAATCGCCAAATTTGGCGGGGCTTGTTGCAACCCCAGCGCACTACGCACCATATGAATGACAATCACTATTTTTACAAAAGAGGTCGTTAATATAGCGATAAAGGGCGCTAAACCCAGCAAGGTTAAAGCACTAATCAGGACAATGGGATTCGGAAAACTATCCATTGGTATTTATTCCAAATAAAGAAATAATACGCACACCCACTTTGCCATTAATATCAACTAACTCACCCGTACCAATCACACGGTTTTGTGAACGTATTTTTACTATCTCAGCAAAAGGCTTTTCTAAATTAATCACATAGCCTGAAGTCAAACTTTCAACTTGATTAAATGGCAACACCAATTCACCAATATCAAAAGTTAGTTTCACGGGTAAATCCCCCATATTCGCAACATTATCATCACGGTTTTCATCTGACATTTTTCTTACCCCTGTCATAACGGTTAATTTACTATCTTCTGCCCGCGCACTAAAGCGCTCCCCTGAAACAAGGCGAATGGATAGTTCATGATTTATTAATTTTTCGGCTGATTCCAAGAGAATGACATCAGCAACCTCTAGTTGATGCAGTTCTAAAATCGATAACGCCGCTGTCCCCGCTTCAAAAAACAACCACGTAAACTGACTTTGCCACTCATGCAGATAAAGATAGGATGGCCACCGCGCAATCAGATCTTCTGCCACGGGTTGTAATTTTTTATTCATCACCAATATGGCATCTATTTGGCGCGTTTGACTTTCCTTCACTTTGAAAACGATGGAATAATCATTAATATCGCTGGGCTTTATTTTAAGAAAATTCAGCACCCTAATTTTCACCCCTAAATTAGCAACAATAGTCGACAACAAGGGTTCAAGTGCCGTTTCCAGCAATTCAGCTCTAAGATCTAAAGGAAGACTTTTTAATTTGTTTTCAGTAATATACGTTCTAATGCGCTCAACAAGCGGCCATGAAGAAAGCCATAGCGCGGCAGGAACGCCTTCAATCTCTATGAGTAAACCAACCGATTTTTCAGTGACATCTGGCAATTCTGAACGGATAAAAACCTGATAGGAAGCGCTCTGATCTTGTAAGGTAAACTCGATATACTGTGTTTTGGGCGCAATGAAGTTCTTCCAAGAAACCAGTTCTTCACTACCATAGCGTCGCAGATTGATTTTTTTATAGTTATTATTACGCAATATCATTTTTTGCCCGCATAAGCTCGCTGGGAATCTAATTTTAGATAATTACTTTATTATCGATATTAGGCAAAAACATTCAGACAAAGCGTTGGTATAAACCTTTACTCACTCCATCTAATCTAAAGCTTAAGACTCAATTAGATGAAGCTGAAAGCGGGTTGCGATCATCTCACCGTCTTTAAATTGATGAAATAGCTCGCAAGGGAATTAATCTAGACCCATTCACATTTCTTTATTCGCCCTTAATAAAACGTGAACCCAGCACACACCCGCCTCTGTCTTACGGCTGGTATAGAGGTTCTCAACGGTAAAATTATATTTTTCTGATTGATAAGTCGAACGATGGGATGCATTCATATAAATATCTAAAAATGAATTCTCATTCCAGTAACTTTTATGATTGGGATCTTGGAATGCTCCTCGTCCATCCGTACTTGGCACCTGAATGTCGATCGTTGCCCCTTGTTTTAGCACTCTATAAATTTGCTCCAACGTATAATGCTTATCCTCTATAAACTGAATAAAATCAACACAACGCATTATATCAACACTGCTTTCATCAAACTGTTCAAGCCCCTCTTTGTTAAAGTCAATCACATAGTCAACGCCATCATAAGGATAAATATCGATACCTTTGAAACCAAAAGTTTTACCCGTACCACAGCCTAGATCCAGACGAACTTCAGGGAAGTATTTATCGCGCACACTTGCCATTTTTTCTTGCAAATCACCGTTCTTGTCACTTGTCCATGTATTGTCACCCCAACGATATAGATAGAGCATCTTAGGAATATGGACTATTTTTGAATGCAGGAACATACGTAAAATAACGTCATAATCATCGGCATAGATTAAAGTATCATCGTAGCCACCAAGTTCAAATAAAGTAGCCGCGCGAAAGGCTCTAACATGATTTGGCATAAGCTCCCAATAATGTGAATTATCCATGGGTAACTGCGGCTCACTTCCATAGAAATCGGGTTGTAGACCTTCTTGGTATTTCTGTCCTTGATATTCTGTTTCCCGATACTCCCAATAAGGTGCCTCATAAAGATGACATACCCCCTCATCGGTTACTTCGGTACAATTTGAATAAGTCATTCCTGCATCAGGGTTTGCTTTAAAGGCTTTAACAACCTCTTGCAAGCAATGGTTTGTTAACCGATCATCATGATCAAGTTCAATTAGGTATTCCCCCTTGCTGCGCTCTGTACAACGCTTTTTCATTTTACCTATATTGCCACAGTTATCAAAAAAGAATAATTTGATACGCTCGTCTTTTTCCTGCATTTTTTCTAAAATTTTACGTGTTTTTAACTCTGAACCATCATCACAAATAATCCATTCCCAGTTTTTATATTTCTGAGATTTAACCGACTTATAGACTGCTTTTATTAGCTCTTTTTTAGTGTTATAGGTTGGTGTGAAAATTGATACCAACCCTTTTTTATAATCACGCACATCAGTCACCACTATTCTCCCTGTACATATTTTAATTTATATTGACCTTAATTATGCGCTACCTTCATCGCTTGCTTCAGTAAATACTCTACCAAACAACCCACTTATCTGATGAAATAACAGACTATCAAACGTTTTATTTGAAAAGACAACCCATAAAAAAACCCATCTTCGCAAGAAGATGGGTTTCTCAGCTAATTAACAAAAATCATTAGCTCTTTTGAAGTTAGCTGATAAAAGCCTTCTTCTGGATAGGTCGGATTAATCTGCTCCGCCACCACCACCCATCATCATCATCGAAGCTACCCATGCTGCTACGTCGGCCTGATCGATGTCACCATCCATTTGGAAGTCACCTACCTCAGAAGAGAACCAGTCAAAGAAGCCTGCACCTGCGCTACCTTGGGCACCTGTTGCTCCCGTTGAACCTTGAGCGCCTGTAGCGCCTTGAGAACCAGTAGCACCTTGAGAACCTGTCGCTCCAGTAGAACCTTGAGAACCTTCTGCTCCATTAGAACCTTGAGCGCCAGTTGCACCTTGAGAACCTGTCGCTCCTTGAGCACCTTGAGCGCCAGTAGAACCTTGTGCTCCCGCGGCGCCTTGAGCACCTGTTGCTCCAGTTGAACCTTGGGCACCTGTTGCGCCTTGCGATCCTGTTGCTCCAGTATTACCCATTGCACCTTGTGCGCCAGTTGCGCCATTAGTACCGTTAGTTCCGTTAGTTCCAGCTGCACCTTGTGCGCCCGTTGCACCGTCTTGACCATCTACACCGTCAATACCATTGGTTCCGTTAGTACCCGCTGCGCCTTGTGCTCCCGTTGCTCCATTAGTACCGTTAGTTCCATTTGTTCCAGCTGCACCTTGTGAACCTGTTGCGCCTTGCGCTCCAGTTGCTCCATCCGTACCGTTGGTTCCATTTGTACCCGCTGCGCCTGTTGCTCCTTGAGCGCCCGTTGCACCTTGAGCGCCATCCGCACCATTTGTACCGTTAGTTCCATTTGTACCGTTACTTCCAGCAGCACCTTGCGAGCCTGTTGCACCTTGTGCTCCCGTTGCGCCGTCTTGACCATCTATACCGTCAATACCGTTGGTTCCATTTGTTCCGTTAGTACCATTTGTTCCGTTAGTACCGTTTGTTCCATTAGCGCCAGCTGCACCTTGAGCACCATCAGCGCCATTTGTACCGTTAGTTCCATTTGTACCTGCTGCGCCTTGAGCGCCATCAGCACCGTTAGTTCCAGCAGAGCCTTGTGGGCCCCTTCCGCCTTGAGATCCTGTAGGCCCTTGAGAACCAGTTGCACCTGTTGCGCCAGTTGCACCTTGTGAACCCGCAGGCCCTTCAGAGCCTTGTGGGCCTCTTCCGCCTTGAGATCCTGTAGGCCCTTGAGCGCCTGTTGCACCTGGTGCTCCAGATTCACCTTGTGGGCCTGCTGGTCCTTCAGAACCCTGTGGCCCTTGAGTTCCACCAGTATATCCTCTCTCTATAGTTGAACCTGTATCACCCTTAGTATCACCCTTAGCTCCCGTGTTAGTACCTGCACTTCCACCTTTGCTGGCACCTCCACCTTTACTCGCACTTCCTTCTTCACCTTTGTCAGGCACGCTTTTACCGCCTTCATCTCCACCCGCTTGTAAGCTTTGGATTAACTGCATGATCATATTTAGCAACTGCTCAAGAACAGCTCCTTTATTACCCATACCATCAATATTTAGTCCACCGCCAACCTTAGGACTTCCTGTATCACCTTTATCGGCAGAGCTGCATGCTGCACAATTACTAGCGTGTGACGTATTATTTACATTCAACGACATTTTTAATATACCTTTAATTTTTTCATAATTTACATTTTATGATCTCAAGAATTGAAACCAAAATAATGCTCGATTATTGTGTTGCCTTGAAGACAGCAAACAATAAGTATTGAAGTGAATACAACAGAATTTTGGGGATATACTCGTTTCACGAAATATATGAATTAGTAAGCATTAAACTCACTGAAACTTATCTAGATCATCATCCTTGATATAACCGCATTCTCCAAATTCACTCAGTTACGAGTCCTACACAAAACTTCCATGACACTCAAACTTGTACAGGCCAAGTACGACGTATTTTTAGGTTTAATTTTAATTTAGCGCTAGCTTGGCTGTGACAACCGACCATTAACAATCGCTAAACGGTCATTTTCTTATTTTGCCAACGTTAAGCTTCAAAATAAAACCTTAACGTCGTAGGATCTCATCAAACAGGTATAAAAAATATTTATTTATATCAATCATTTAACATTTAAATACCGTTGTTCAAATATCGAACTAAAAGCGAGATCCTCTTACTTAACGACCGCCAAAGGTAGGCAATATGCAACCGCATAACTCTCTGCTATTGGTGACCTTATTTACAGTTTGCTAGACTAATCAGCATGAAAATACTTCTTTATAACGATCTGAATCACCAAAAAATAAATGGCTTTGAAAAATTACGTTATTACCTTGAGCAAGATGATTTTCGCTCTGCGGAAGTGAAAAAAGTGGGGGATAATCTTTATCGTGCGCGTTTAAATCGTAGTGATCGTTTATTATTTTCTATTTATCGTTATAAAGATTGTACCTATGCATTGCTACTGGAATACATTCAGCACCATCGCTATGAAAAGTCTCGTTTTTTACGACAGGGTGCCACAATCGATGAAAGCCGTATTCCTGATATGAGCCTGCAACAAATCACGCCTGAAGCTTTACCCTTCATCAGTAGCGATAGCACACAATTTAACTTGCTCGATAAACCGATCTGTTTTGATAAACCTCAGGGCGATATTTATCAACAAGCATTGCCACTTATTATTATTGGCTCGGCGGGTAGCGGTAAAACAAGCTTGATTTTGGAAAAAATAAAAAAAATGAAAGGGGATATTTTATATGTTAGCCAATCCGCCTATCTTGTTGAAACATCAAAAGATTTATATCAATCTTTTGATTATCAAAACAATCATCAGCGATTACAGTTTTTAAGCTTTGAAGAATTTATTGAGAGCATTCAAATCCCTCAATACAAAGTGGCTGACCGTAAAATTTTTCAGCAATGGTTTGCACGCATTGAGCAAAGTAGCCCTATTAAAGATAGCTACAAGTTATTGGAAGAGTTTCGCGGTGTTATTACGGGTAACTTCAATCGCAAAACGAATGGACAAGCCTTTCTCAGTCGTAAACTCTATTTCTCATTAGGTATTAAGCAATCTATCTTTTTACCCCAAGAAAGAAAGGCTGTCTATGCGCTATTTCAACGCTATTTAAGCTTTCTAAATGAGCAACACTATTACGATATTAATCTGATTTGCCATGAATATCTCACCCTAGCAGTACCGAAGTATGATTATGTGGTTATTGATGAAGTTCAGGATCTTACTAATGTCCAGTTGGCATTGATATTAAAAACATTGCGATGCGCCCCACAGTTTTTGTTGTGTGGCGATGCCAATCAAGTGGTGCATCCTAATTTCTTTTCTTGGAATAAAATCAAGTCCTTATTTTTTCGGCCTCATGCTACACAGCAAAAGCAATCATTGATCCGCATACTGGATGGTAATTATCGCAACTCCATTGATGTCACACAAATTGCAAATAAAATTCTCAAACTTAAAACACAACGCTTTGGTTCTATTGATAAGGAAAGCCATTATTTAATGCGCGCACATGAAGGTGCAAAGGGCTGTATTAAGCTTTTACCCAATCAACCCGCTATGAGTAAAGAGCTCAACCTAAAAACGAAAAATTCAACGCGTTATGCCGTGATTGTGTTGGATGATTCAAGCAAACAAAGGGCGCAGACATTATTTTCCACGCCGTTAATTTTTACGATTCAAGAAGCGAAAGGATTGGAGTATGACAATATTATTCTTTTTGATTGCATTAGTCGTCATGCAACCCGCTAT
Source organism: Cocleimonas sp. (assembly GCA_023145535.1). GTDB lineage: Bacteria > Pseudomonadota > Gammaproteobacteria > Thiotrichales > Thiotrichaceae > JAGLBW01. The sequence goes on from JAGLDQ010000115.1 coordinate 10,488, forward strand.
CAAAAAATCACACAAGGCATCCAGCTTAAGGATATACAGCAAGAAATAAAATACGCACGCAATAAGGATAAAACGGATAAATCCGCTGAAGCGTATAAATTTCATATCAATGCACTCTATGTTGCGGTCACGCGCGCTATTAAAAACATCTATTGGCTAGAATCAGAAGTCAACCAGCCTATTCTTAAATTGCTTGGCTTAGAATACAGTGATCACACGCTGGAGTTTAAAAAACAGCAATCGTCTAATAATGAATGGCAACAACAGGCGAATAAACTAGAACGACAAGGCCAACAGCAGCAAGCAGAAAAAATTCGCACCGAAATATTGCAGCAACAAACACCTGACTGGACGGTCTATGACAACAAGAGTATTCAAGATTTATTACATTTAGCACTTCATGAACAGCAGCGTAAAGCAAAGCTGAGATTATTTGAGTATTCTCTGGTTTATGATGACAAACTCTACCGTAACGAGCTGATACAGGCGGATTTCAAACCCGCATTAAATCCTAAAAATGGTCATGGATTACTGCATAAGAAATACTTTATGAATTATCAAAGTAAGAACTTAAGCGCAGTGATTCAGTTAATTCATCGTTATGGCGTTGATTTTCGTAATACCTTCAATCAAACGCCATTGATGATCGCGACTCAATATGGAAATATTAAGCTGATTCATTGGTTAGTTGCACAAAAGGCCGATAAAAGCCTAACCAATAATAAAGGGCATAATGCCTTCCAAACGGCACTTTATCTTTCATGGAAAGATAAACAGTATGCACAGGAAAAACTACTGCGTGTCTTTCTAGCCTTATCTCCAGAAAACATGCATTTACGCATTAATAATCAAACCATTAAACTGGATAAAAATCGCATTGAGTTTTTTCTGATCAATTTAATAATGGTGCTTTTTTATGAAACATTACCCCACAAAATGATTTTTACTGGGGGCGGATTTACCCCGCATGATTTGATCGAATCCCTTGCTAACTTCCCTTCCTATTTATTGCATGAGACGCTCTATGATCATGACTATATTAGCGAAGTATTTGCAACCCATAAAATGCATAGTGGTAATCCACAAGGGCTTGAATTATTTTATCGTGTCATGCCTGATAATTATTTGCTTAATCCTAATATTTCACTACGGATTAATGAAGAGTGGGTGGCGATTTATGATTTATTAAGCTTTGATCAACTCAGCATGAAGCACGAGAAAAAACTGGGAATGATTGATGTTGATCTGTTTTATTCGGGGGTTTTGGAGGACTTAAAGGTGCAATATAAGCATGTTTTAGGATTGGAAGTCCGTGAATAAGTGCTTTTTTGGCCATCTTCAGAGGCCATTAAAAAGGGCCTCTGATCCCAAATTTTCTTAGCCCGTAGGACGGATGCATTCACAAATGAAAACACCACCCCTATCGATAACCCATAAGAAAATAGCCTAGAACAACGCTCTGAGCTATTTTATAATCATCACCAAACTTGTCATATTAACGCTAACGAATCAGAGTCTCCTTAATTCCCTAAGGCGCTCAGCAACTTGTTTTTTAGTCTGATCATCCACGCCAAGCAGTAAACACATTTCAAAATCTTTGATTGCCAATGGGTAGGCTTTCATCTCCTGATACAGGTAGGCTCTATTGATATAACTCAGTAAATTTTTAGAGTCGAGCTGAATAGCTTTTGCGAAGTATTTTAACGCAAGCTCATGTTTTTCTAATCGATACAAAATTGTCGCAATCGTGCTATAAATAACCGCATGTTGATAACCTAATTCCACTGCTTTTTTTAGATCTCTTAGTGCCAAATCATATTTTTTTAGCACCGAATAAAGTGTCCCTCGGTTAACATACGCCATCCCATGTTCAGGATCATATTCTATCACATGATTTAACAGCCTCAGTCCTCCTTCATGGTCACCTTCTGAAATTAACACTCTTGCTTTTAGGCAGGCTGTGGGTAAATCTATTTTTCTCTCACTCATTTTTATGATCTCACTATTTTTATAGAATTTTTTGCATCAATAGTCTGAAAAATCTTATTTAATATATCTACCATTTTATTTTTTCAGTTAATTCTCTTCTAGTATCTACTGAGCATCAACATTCCTATAGAAGTACATTGATACGCTAGTCGTTGGCAACGATAAGCGGTAGGCGGTTAAGTTGCCTCTAATGTATGTTTTTTCTTCTCATTTTTTCCATTACTAAATTTTGATTTAGGCGTAAACTATTTCCCACTTTAGGGATAATCAGACAAAGGAAAAACCATGCACCTAACAACACAAGATGCTGACTTGTTTTTTGAATTAACGTGGTCATTGCAGTTTTTTGTAAACCAACAAATAAAAAAATTTCCAGACATTCAAACAGTGAAAGAGTATAAAAATACGTTAGCGAGTGAAGACAAAGGCATTATCAAGGACACCCTCTACACATCACCCCACTTCTTTGATGACTATATTGCTAAAAACCCTGATAATTTTAATCAAGAAAAACTAGAGGTTATTCGTGCATGGAAGCAATTTGTTCAAGGGAAATTTCAGATCGAACGATTTCTTAAAAAACACGCCATTTTTATTCATGAGAATAATAGCGTGTATGCGGTTGTAGGTCTCTATGATGGCTTTGATGAAATGATTCATAAAAGTCATCTTCCTACTTTGGTTGAAGCAACCCTACTGCCCTTTAAAGGCAAACTTGTTTATGACGGATTGCTGCGCTCTTATAATATTCATTTTGGTCGCAATACAAAAGCTGAGCTAAAGGAAGACTATATGCGGGCTAAACAAAATGGCCGAATTATTGATAGCTTTGATAAAAAATCAAAAACAACCCAACAAGCCATTACCACTACCCATTATTCTAAAGAAATTAAAGATCTGTTACGTATTAGTAAAAAGCTACGGGGCGGCGCTAGCCAGCCTCTTCTCAACTCTCCCGTGTTTAGCCTCGTCAAAGCGGCTACCGAACTTGCTGATCAAGCGGTTATTAAGCAGGCTAATATTGATGACATTTATCAAACCATTCGTAAACTAGATAGAGCTAGAAATAAGCTCATTACTATTTTAGATCGTATGGAATGAGTAACCCCGTTAGAGACTACTCAGGATAATCTCGCCGCCCAAAAGCAATCAAAAAAGCGTTCCATAGATAAGCAAATATCCGCTTTATATCTTCCAAAATTAAATAAAAGGAAGGGATAAGAAACAGTGTCAACAAGGTGGCAAATAAAATACCAAACCCTAGTGATACTGCCATCGGGATCAAAAATTGCGCTTGGGTGCTTTTGTCAAAGATTAGCGGCGTAAGTCCTGCAAAGGTCGTCACGGAGGTGAGCAAAATAGGACGAAAACGTGCGCCCCCTGCAAAACGGATCGCTTCAATCAGCGGCATCCCTGCCTTGATGCGTTTATTGGTATAGTCCACCAATACCAGCGAGTCGTTGACAACAACGCCCATTAGCGCAAGCATCCCCATCATGCTGCTAATACTTAGGTTAATCCCCATAATCACATGCCCCAGTATTGCGCCTGTAAGACTAAATGGGATAACGATCATCACCATAATCGGCTGAAAATAGGACTGCAATGGAATCGCGAGCAATACATAAATCATAATCAGGGCGATAATAAAACCTGACATTAAGCTTTGTCCAAATTTCTTCTGCTCCAGTTGCTCCCCTTCGGGATCAAAATTAATAGCAGGATACGCTTTTAGCAATTCTCTTATCCACTCATTCATGGTTTCTGTAATCGCCGATGCATCTGCTTTTTTCTTATCCAGATCAGAGGTGATATTGATAATGCGTTTACGATCAACACGGGATATTTTTGCCATCCCCTTTCCAATAACCAAATCAGCAACATCCAATAACGGTATATCAACCCCCTTTGGGGTTTTAATTTTTAAGTTTTGGAGGTCAGAAAGCGAATAACGTTCTTCTTTTGGGTACTGCACCATGACTTTCACTTCAGACTGGTTACGCTGAATGCGTTGTGCTTCTGCACCAGAAATCGCATTTCTGACCTGTTGTCCGAGGGTTACCATATTGATCCCTAATTGCTCTGCTTCAGGTTTTAGCCGCAATTGTACTTCCGTCTTCCCTACCTCGAAACTATTTTTTATATCAAACAGATTATCAAATTCGCCCAATCTGATTTTTATTTTTTCGCCGACTTCATTCAGTTCCTCAAAATCATAGCCTGTGAGTTGGATATTAATGGGATCACCGCCACGTCCCATTTCTGCGCGGAAACTTAGCTCTTGCACACCAGGAATCGTACCAATTAACCGGCGCCATTCAGCCACTAATTGGCGGGTTGTTATGGTGTTTTTACGAATTTCAGGCGGCATCACTTCAAATGAAACACTTGCTTTGTGTGATTTACCCCTCGTACTATCCTTCGGACGGCGCGAGCCTCCTGAGCCAATCGTAACCAGTATATGCTGAATAATAGACTCACCATTGGGTTCTTTATGGATTTGTTGCAGTTTTTCAGCGGCACGAGTCATCCGCATAATATGGCGCGAGGTGGTTTCAACGGCCGTTCCTTCTGGCATTAGTAAGGTGGCGGAAACATATTCACTGGCAATACGCGGAAAGAAAACATACTTATAGCGTCCACTCATTACCATCGCCAAGGTTATTGCCAAGACAACAATAAAAACAGCAACCGTGGCATAACGCCAATTCAGAGAGAACTCCAAAATAGGGCGATGTATTTTATCAACATAGCGTTCTAGCCCCTGTGCAATCCCTTGTTGTATCCGTGTAAACAACCCTGCTTTATTGGGATCACGTTTTTTTACATGCTGTAAATGGGCGGGCAGAATCATTTTTGATTCAATCAACGAGAACAACAGCACGGGAATCACAATCATCGGGATTTGAGCAAAGATGGGCGCACGCTGACCATCTAACAATAATAACGGCATAAAAGCGGCTACCGTTGTTAAAACACCAAAGGTGACAGGTATCGCCATTTCTTGCGTGCCTTCAATAGCCGCTTTAACGGGGTCATTATGCTGTTGTAAATGGGTATAAACATTTTCTCCTGTGACAATGGCATCATCCACCACAATCCCTAGCACGATAATAAAGGCAAACATGCTGACAATATTCAGTGTTACGCCAATATAGGGCATCACCAGTAATGCGCCCAAAAAACTAATCGGAATGCCTAAGCCAACCCACCATGCCAGTGCGGGGCGAAGAAATAAGGTCAGTAGGATAAAAACCAATAAAATACCTTGCAGCGCACTCTTGAGCAGCGTATTTAAACGCGCCTCAACCACCTTAGATTGATCCCGCCAATAGCTTAGTTTTACTCCTTTAGGTAAGCTATGATTACGCTCTTTGATATAATTTTTTACCGTGGTTGCCAATTTAATGGCATTTTGATCACCCACACGGTAAATATTAATAAAAGCGGCAGCCATACCATCAAATCGGCTATACAGCGGATCATCATTAAAACCATCAATAATTGTGGCAATCTCTCCCAAACGGATGCGGGTGCCATCGGTGCGACTGAGGATGCTGATATTGGCAAAGTCTGCTTTGGTGTAGGCTTGCCCTAATGAGCGCACACGAATATCGCCCGAGAGGGTTTTAATCGTGCCAGCGGGTATATCTCGCGAACTATTTTTGATACGAGTTGCAACGCCTGAGAGCGTTAAACCATATTGCTCCAGCACTGCTTTGGGAATAGTAATACTGATTTCCCATGCGCGTATACCGCCCAGCGCCAATTGTGTAATCCCTGCTAAATTGCGTAATTCATCACGAATCGATTCAGCCGTTTTTCTTAATTGCCGTTCATTATCACCTTTCATGCCAATCACCACGGTAATGACATTCCGCAAACGTACCTGTTGTTCGACCAACGTACGCTCAACACCTTCTGGAAAATTACCAATCCCATCAATACGGGATTTTATGTCATTCAGTACTTTAGTGGTGTCATAACCCTCACGAACTTCGACACGTAACAATGCCGAACCTTCATTGGCATCACTAAAAATGCGATCAATACCCGGCAGATCACTAATCGCATCTTCCATTTTCAGAATCACCCCCTGCTCAACCTCACTTGGGGTTGCCCCAGGGTAAAAACCTGCAACATTGATGGTACTGCGCTCAAACGCAGGAAATGTTTCCAAGGGAATTTTCTTAAAAACCGCATAAAGACCGCCAAAAATAATCGCGAGCATCAATAAATTGGCCGCCACGGGATTACGTACAAACCATGCAATCAGACTATGCATGATTATTCACCTTCCCTTACGTTAAGCGGCTCTTTCTTTTCTATTTTATTATTAGGCTTAAAATGCTTTTTCTCTTGTCCAGACAAACGTACTTTCATCCCTTCAATCGCTTGCGGAAAAGGAGTGATAATAACGCGCTTATCATCAAGCGTACTTATTTTGGTTTGTGGGGAGGCGGTATCCAGTTGAATGACATTGCTAGCCTCCGTATTCCAAACCGTTATGACGGGAATAATTGAAACTTCATTATTATCCACTAATAAAATTTCACGATTTTGCCGCACAGCCGAAGCGGGCAAGACGTAGACGTTTTGAAATGTTTTGCCTTTAATGGAAGCATTTAAGTATTGCCCAACACGCAACGAAACATCTGATCCAGACTCCGTTGTCTGCGCCTTTTTATCCTGCCTATTCTTCATCATAAAGGGGTCATCAATACGCGCAATAACCGTGATTTGACGACTTTGATTATCTAAGCTTGCACGCGTGCCTGTAATATAGCCTTTCCAGTGGATGTCTTGCTGATAAGGCAAACTTAATTCCACTGAAAACCGCCTTTTTTTATTTGTATTTCGTTCAATATCATGCGGTAAATCAAGCAGTTCAAATTGTTTCAGTGATAAAGGCATATCCACTTCAACAAAATCGGTGGGGTAGAGTGAGCCAGCAATCGTATTAGGTGACAAATATTGACCTTTTCCAATACGTTTTGTAGAAATTCGCCCTGTAAAAGGAGCGCTGACCTTAGTGCGCTCAAGATTACGTTTCTGTTGTTTTAACTTTGTTTCACTACTGGCTAAATTTGCTTTTAGACCCTCACGACGACTCTGAAACGTTGCAAGTTGCCCCTTAAGCGTTTCAATATTTTGCTGTTGCTGATTCACTGCCTGTTGCTGCTGTAATATTTTCTGCTCCTGAGACAGCGTATTTTGATCCTGCTGAATCAACGATTGATCCTGTTGCGCTAATTGTTGCTCTTGCTGCACAATCGCCTGTTGTTGTTGAATAATCGTCTGATTAAGCTGAACCACTTTTTTCTCTTCATTATCCAATGCACTGCGCGCAATGAGACGTTTCTTCCACAGTAATAACATCCGCCGTAATTCTTTTTTTTCTAATGTCAGGTTATGCTGACTCAAAGCCAGATTTTTTTTAGCCAGCAATAAGTTCTTTTTGACTAAACCAATCGTACGATTAATAGCACCCTTATTGCGTGCAACATGCGTGCTATTACGACGTGCTATCGTTAGATTTTGTTGCACTGTACGTAAATTAGCGGCGGCTAGCCGATATTTGTTCTTTGTATTTTTTTCTTCCTGATTTAACTGACGTAAAGATGCTTTGGTTGATCTCATGGTGCTGTTAGCAATACTAATCCCATCTCGAATATCTTGATCATCCAAGACCAATAGCACTTCCCCTTGTTGAACATACGCCCCCTCGCGGAAGTTAGGAGAAAGTTTTTTGACCTTGCCCGCCACCTCAACCACTAGATTGGTTTCTGACTGCGCCTTAACAAGGCCCGATGTCTTGAGAGTAACCGAATAACTCTGTTTTTTTGCAGGCTGTACTTCAACAACTGGTGTACGATCCACAGGGGGGCGTTTTCTAGGCTCAGGCCCTGTTGCCATTAAATAGGCATAGACTTTATAGCCGACTAAAAGAATTAAAACAGGAACAATCACCCGTATTAAATTGACAATAATTTTTAACATTCTAGATGCAAGCCCTTGTATTTATAAGTGTGCTGAAAAAGTCGATGGAAAGCAGTTTGGGAACATGTGGTTTTAGCAAGATGGCTTTTCTTCTAAGGAGTTGATCTCAAGAGACGCATAATTATTCTACGCAACGATTGAGATCGATTCATCAGGAGGAAAAGAATTAGCATCCTTCCTATTTCAGTTGACACTTTATTCTCTTTTGTAGGTCGGTTACGCAAACTACACCAACCCTACGATGAACCGAAGTGTAAACTACTTTTAGCACAGATGAAGGATGCCAAAAAATTCAGTTAAAATATATTATTTCCTGTGTGAATAGGTAACTTCAAGCACTAATCTAGTCTATCTATTTTGATTTATAAAGACTTTGAATAGACTTAACAAGGGACATCTCGATAAGCCATCGTATCGGAGATTTGGATATTTACAAGTCATGTTAACATAGGGAAATTATTCGCGAATAATCTTTCCTGTCAGACTATCCCGAATCTCGGTCGGTTTAAGTAGCAGCCCAACCTCTCTATCAAGCACACCATCCAATAATTGATCAAATTGCACGATGACTTCATTGCTATTTTTAGCTGGTTGCAGACCACTTAAATTCGCACTAGTAGAAACAAGTGCAGACCCCAATAACGCACAAAGTTGCCGAACTGGTGGATGTTGTGTAATACGCACCGCGATGGAATCAAATTTGCCTGTAATCCATTGCGGTGCATCCTTTTTTGCAGAAAATATCCAAGTCGTTTCGCTGGGTTGGGTGTATTGTTTTTGTTGATCGTTTAATGGTTTTAAAAAATCAACGATTTGGGAGAAATCAGAGGCGATTAAAATTAAGCCTTTATCCATTGAACGCTGTTTTAAACTCAGCAAACGCATAACGGCTGTTTCATTCAGCGGGTCACAGCCTAGACCAAAAACAGCTTCAGTGGGGTAAGCAATTACGCCCCCTTGTTGGAGTGGTTTTATTAGTTTTTTAGGATGTGAGGTTAGTTGCATAGCGCGCTTATTTTTATATAGATGGAAATATTGTAAGTGGTACAAAAGGCGTTGATTATTTATTCCTGCTTAAGAGAAAAAATCATACGCATTAAGTCTGATAAAGATTCTGCTTCCATTTTATCCATGACTTTAGCGCGATGCGCTTCCACTGTTGACTGGCTGATACCAAGGTCATAGGCAATGACTTTATTACGCTTTCCTGCAACCACCTCACCCATCACTTCTTTTTCACGCCC
>JAGLDQ010000116.1 GCA_023145535.1 Cocleimonas sp.
CGATAAATACTTTCCAACAAGGTCTGTTCTTTAAATGGCTTTTCTAAAAAGTCCAAAGCGCCAGCTTGCACGGCTTGGACGGCCATAGAAACATCGCCATGCCCCGTAATAATAATAATCGGTGGGTGTAACGGAAAACTCGATAAATGCGACTGCAATGCCAACCCACTCATGCCTTTCATCCGCACATCAAGCACCAGTGCGCCAGGTTTATCCGCATCAAATGCATCCAAATAGGATTGTGCGGAATCATAGGCTTCGGAGTTTAAACCGATGGATTGCATCAGTAACACAAGCGCATCTCTAACCTCCCCATCATCATCAACAATAAAAACAGTCACTTCATTAGGCATATTTCATTTCCTCCACTTCTTTTGCTGATGATTGTAACAAGCCAAAGTAAAAACTAACACCACTATGGCCTATTGGTGTTTCGACTTTAATTTGGCTACCGTGGGCTTCAATAATCCCCTGACTAATTGATAATCCCAATCCCATACCATTATCTTTCGTGGTCATAAACGGTTCAAACAACTGCTCTTGAATGACCTTTTTTATGCCGCGCCCTGTATCGGTTACTCTTATTTCCACCTTTCCTCGTGGCATACTACGGGTTTTAATCATTAATTTTCGTTTTGCTTTGGGCATACTTTCTAGCGATTCAATCGCGTTACGCACCAGATTTAAGATCACTTGTTCCACTTGAATATCCTGCGCCATAACCCATTGTGCATCCTGATCTAAATCAAGCTCTAAGATGATTTTTTTGGATTTTATCTCTCGATCAACCAAGTCCAGCACCACATTTAACATACTCTTCAGCTTAGCAGGTTTAATATTCGGCAATTCTTTATGCGTAAAATGACGAATATGACGAATAACGCCCCCCGCCCTCTCTGCTTGAGATGCTATTTTTTCCATCACATCGGCACAGTTTTCGGCATTATCAACATCCGCCTCGAGCAAACGAATACAAGCCCGTGCATTCGTGCTAATGGCGGTCAGTGGTTGATTTAATTCATGTGCGATACCCGAGGCCATTTCTCCCAAGGTACTTAAGCGCCCTACATGGGCTAATTGCAATTGATGCTCTTCGACGTGTTTTTGTGCCTGTTTACGGGCGCTTATATCTCGAAAGACAACCACTGAACCGCGCGTTTCACCCCGTAAACCCCGCAACGGCGTGCAACTATATTCAACACTGATGTAAGATCCATTCTTTTTCCAAAAAATATCATCCTCAACAAAGCGCGGTTGATTATCAAAAGAGGATTGATACACAGGGCAATCAGTACGCGGAAAAGGAGAACCATCTTCGTGGGTATGATGCAGAATAAGGTGCTGATTTTTACCAATTAAATCCTCAGGAGTCCAACCAGTCATTTCTGTCATCGCACGATTGATAAAAGTGCAGTTACCCACTAAGTCAACCCCATAAATACCATCTGCTACGGACTCGTTAATTAGCTGATGACGACGCTCCAACCGCCGCTGTCTATATTGTAACTCTCGGTTATGGCGCACCACCATTGAGGTCAGGCCCAATAAGGCTAATAACGCGACCATACTGGCGATGACCCAATACCAATAACGCTTGATTGCTTCAGTAATCGTTAGCTGGGATAAAGAGGAGTACGGCGGCAATTTTAACTGTTTGAATAAGGCATGAACTTCATGATAATCCAGCGGTATCGACCAACCCGCATACTTTCCAGCCTGTAAAGCGGGATCAATTTTAGGCATTTGAAATAAAGCAACCGCAACCTCTCGCGCTAACTGGGAATCCGTATGCTCTAATTGGCTAAAAGGCCATTCAGGGTATAAACGAGTACTGTGCAATGAGGGGAATTTTGCATTTTTTTTCGGATTGATGATTTTAAGCTCATCTATATCAATGAGTCCTGCGTTACTCATACGCTCCAAAATACCCGTACGTACCGTGCCAATATCAATCTCCCCACTAATAACCGCCATCACCACCTTGTCATGGATGCCACCAAACTCAAGTCGTGAAAAATGATGATAAGGATTAATACCAATCGCATTGAACTCACGCCACGCCATTTGGAAGCCACCCAGCGATGTTTCATCCACCGCCATAAACGATTTACCCTGCGTATCTTCAAGCCTTTGAATATCATCGCGGTCACTATGGGCAAAAATAACACCACCAAAAATACTATAGGGCGCACTATTGCGTAGATTAATCATTGTCGCGAGGCGAGTAACGTTATATTTTGCTTCCAAGTTAACGTAGATTCCTGAATTAACAAGAATAAAATCGACTGCTTCCGCTTTAACCGCAGGCTCAACGGCATCAAAATCAAGCGGCACAATTTCAAAATCATACTGGGGTAATTTGGCGATCAGATAATTTGCAGTGGGGCCCCACATTTTCAGCGTTTTCTCATCCCCACGATGGCTTAACACCCCTATTTTTACAAAGGGTGTCTCATTAGTTGCTTGCGCGCTGGCCTCCACGAAAAGGCTACTCAGCAAAATAAATGAGAGGAAAATGATGTTAAAATGCATATCTAGAAGAAATATCTCAAAGGATTATGGTTTAAATCATTGCATTTTATGAAAATATTGTCCATAGCCGACCACAGCATGACAGGAACTCATAAAGAGGATTCCTTTTCAATTCCACTGATCATCATAGCAAACTGTCATACAGAGTGAGCCAAAGCAGGGATTTCTGTTATAGAGGTTAGGCTCTGTCAACAGAGCCTAGTGAATGGGTCGGTGGTGGATTGAATATGTGATTCTTTGCTTTAAGCACCACACCCTTCGACAAGCTCAGGGAACTAGCTCCCTGAGCTTGTCGAAGGATCGGAGAATAGAATGTAAATCACAGGTTTGCACCACTACCCCAGTGCATACCCAAACGAAGTTTGAGTACGAGGTTTAAACTTGGGAACTAGAAAAAAGTCCTCGAAATAGGTTTCGATAATGGTCTTCCACGGATTATCAAATGTAGTGTTTTGCATGCTTTCTCCCTGATTATAATGCTGTGGAGTGAAGTATAGTAAATAGTGACAGGGATTTGCTGAATAGCAGGAAAGATAGGCAGGAAGCGGTGTTTTTAAGATAAAGGCACGCTAGCTATTATCATTTGTGTTTATTATTGTGAGGGATGCGCATCAAGTTACCTTGTTTTTATCTGTGTGTAGAGTGGGCGGTATTTTTTTCTACAATTTGCAGAGATTTTGTGGGCAGAGAAGATTTGCCCACCC
>JAGLDQ010000117.1 GCA_023145535.1 Cocleimonas sp.
GATCGTCGTGCGGCGTATTTAAAAGCCGCCACTGAATTATTAATTGATGATTTAGCATGGATGACAAAACAGTGGGAGCAAAAAGGCAAAGCACGCACCGACTTATTGGCAAAAAAGGAAAAAGAAGCATTATCGATCATCATCACAGGAATGGGCAGTCTTTCTTATGGCGAATTAGCAGGAGAGCGCATGAAATTAGGCTTAATGCTGCATGACCCCGAAGAAGAGCACGATTGCTTCAGTGATAATACCTATAACTCCCATTTCTATGATGCAAAAGGCATACAAAATGTTTACTTAGGTCACTATAAACGCACCAATGGCACAGAAGTAAAAGGAATGAGCCTTGCCAATTTAGTTGCTGAAAAAAATGCCAGTTTGGATAAAGTACTGCAAAAAAGCTTTGCCAACACCATCAGCAAAATGCAAGTACTGGTTGATGCGGGTAATAAAGGCAAAGCCTATGATCAAATGATTGCAGAAGGGGATGCGGATGGTAATAAAAAGGTAAAAGCCGCCATTGATTCATTAGTCAATCAAGCAAGAGAATTAGAGAAAGCACTGCCTGTTTTGGGACTTTCTAAAATTGAATTTGAAGGCTCTGATAGCTTAGATGCGCCTGATAAAGTAGGCAAAGATGGTTAATCTATAAAGACTAAAAATAAAGATTGTCCCCCCCTTGTGTCGTAGGCTGTATTTTTGTTCTTAGATTGTAAGCAATTTTCATCTTTTGCGAATATAAGGAATAAAAAAAGACTCCTCCTTGTTCAGCTTACGACCTTTTTTATTATTTTGATTAGGAATGATCCAATATGAAAATTTCTTTTTATGTCAGTTTATTAGTTTTAGCCACCTTCACGCTCCCTGCTATGGCAGAAGAACCCAAAAAAACCAGCAACACAACGATTAGTGGTGTTGCTGAGGTGGAGGCGGGCTTTTCAGATGGCAATAGCGATATAAGTCTAGCCACCGTTGAAGTCGGGATTGATCATTCTATGGGCGAAAAGGCAGAGGCTCATCTTTTGTTTTTGTATCAGGAAGGCGAAAACGACGATAATATTGCCGTAGATGAAGCCACCATTACCCTGCATCCTCATAAAAACATAAGCATAACGGCAGGTCGAATGTACGTTCCTTTTGGCCAATTTGATTCTAATATGCTCTCTGATCCTCTCACGCTTGAGTTAGGTGAAAGCCAAGAGGAAGCCCTTCAATTTGGACTTTCATCAGGGCATTTTTCAAGTTCATTTTATCTCTTTAAAGATGATGCTGATGGCTCGGAAAAAATAGATGATTATGGGTTAACCGTGGGCTATGAAACCGATGCTTTTTCCACAGGAGCAAGTTATATCACAGATGTTAATGATCAATCAGATTCCACGCATTCAGCCAAAGGTTTTTCAGTACATGCCAAAGGAACGATTGGTCGAGCGACACTGATTGCAGAACAGCTCAATGTTAATAAAATAGCGAACGGAAAAAAGCCGCAAGCCACTCATTTAGAGCTAGGGATAGATCTTGGTGCAGAACGTATGCTAGCGTTTAGTTTAAATAAAACTAAAAATGCCAATGCATTGGATCTTCCTAAAAATGCGTCGGGTATTGCGTACAGTATGCCTCTTTATGATAACGTAGGGTTGACCGCTGAAGTAATGAAAACAAAAGCTTATGACAACTCAACGGATACCACGACAACAGTGCAACTCAGTTACGAATTTTAAACGTAGCCAGCAATGCTGTTCACAAAACAACGCCTCACTGTAAGCGTTCACGGTATAACTTAATGCTCACAAGCTATCTGTGATACTTTTACGCCCTCATAATGAAGACAATTTTGAAGAATGAATGTAGAAAATATCACAACATTTGCCTAGAGTTTAGAAGAAGCTAACCCGTTAATCGAAGAGCTGGTCGGTATCGTTTTTGCATAGCGAAATGAGATAGGAGGAATCAAACAACTGATCTTCAGTCGAAAAATATCAGAAGTTCAAGGAATAGCTCAAAATCGTCCTCATCTGATTCAGAAGCACTATCCCTCTATTATTGGGGGATTTAAAAAAATTAAAGATACATTTACACTCAAATATCAGCAGAGCCTAGATCAAATTTGGGTATTTGAACATTTTATAGCTAATAAATTGAAACTATTTATTAAATAGTATTGACATTAGATAATTAGAATATTATTATATACGCATATTTAGCCCATAAATGGCTTAATACTCCTCCATCCTCCTTTGGTGGTATTTATGCGGTCTTTAAGACCGCATTTTTTTGCCTGCTATTTCTTCCGATAGCGCTGCAAAGATATGATTTCTTACGCCGCTTTCAGCCCGTACTTGGTTATGCTCAATATGACAAACTCATTGAAATTAGATTGTTTCATCGAGTCAAGCTGTGCTTCATCGGCTAAATAAAGAGCCTAATGGCGATGTTCGTTTTTTAATGTCGTCAGAAAAGCTTTGATAAAACCAAATTCACGCAACCAAACCGTTTGTCCATCAT
>JAGLDQ010000118.1 GCA_023145535.1 Cocleimonas sp.
GTGTTGTGCCATTAACAGGCTTTGGTAGCACTATTAATGGCTTTCGTATGACTTTATTGCAACAGGATGATGTAATTTTTACGCAGACTCTAGAACTAATTGGTGAGGCTATTGCGGAATACTATCAGTAATTCAAGAGAGATAGAGCGCTTCCACAGTAGTTTTAGCAGAATACGAAAAATTGTGGTTTCATATTCTGCATTGTGCCAATTTCATGCAACCTACAGAGAAGTTGAGTTGTGTTGAATTGAAGGATGCCTAAATAGGACTGAAAAAATAAAGTTTTCAGTCCTACATCATTTGTGCAAAACGCTTACCTAACGCTAACTGTCCTTTGGTATCAAAATGTATTTGATCATTTGTTTTGCTCAAATCATCCGTAGAAATCATTTTAATATAAGGTGATGCCTTGGCTAACTGTTCTTGTACTGCTCTAATATTCGGTATCGCGGGACGAAAGGCTTCTGGAACACTAATCCGTGCAATGACAAAGGGAATTTTATTATGATGGAAGTCACTTTTCAGCATGTTAATAAATCTTTGCATATTCTTTTTATACTGATTTGCTAACGGTACTGATTTACTATCTCTTTCTCCATGCATCCATAACACGCCATTAATTTTTGGCATTTTGCCTTGATTGCTTTTTTTTACTTGCTTTATTAACGTATCGTAGTGCCTACCTCTAGCCTTTGAAATCCAATCTTTCATTAATGAACCACCAGGTGCGAATTTAATCAAGCGTATTGAGTCTCTTGGATATTTTCTTGCTACGATATGAGCGAAAGCTATTTCTGGTCCAAATGTGTTTAAGTTATTTATTTTAATCGGTTTTCCATGTAGGTATATTTCTATATTTGGGGGTAACGCTTTTTGACTTGCGGTTAGTTTAGCGACTTTTCCCTGACCTGACATATTGGATTGTCCTAATAATAAATAGACCCGTTGTTGTTCTGCAAAAACGGCTGTTGATAGGAATGAGGTAAGAAATAACGTAATTGCCAATGAGAAGACTTTATTTTTAAATTTCATATTATTTTCATTTCGTTTTTAGGATACTCAATAGAGTCACGACTGACAGCATTAGTTCATTATTAAAAATGACAAAAAAGCCCATCGAGTATTAACAAGATAGGCTTTTTGAAGATCAAGATAGGAGTCAAAAACTTAGGCAGGAACGGCCTTCTCTCCATAAGCTAGTGTTAATTTCCCTGATTTTTCACTAATACGCACCGTCCCCCCTTTATTTAGTTTTCCAAATAGAAGCTCATCGGCTAAAGGTCGCTTGATTTGATCTTGAATCAGACGTTCCATTGGACGTGCGCCCATTTTCACATCATAGCCTTCTTTAGCTAACCAACGCTTGGCTTTATCATCCACAATGAGGGTTACATCTTTAGCAATTAATTGTGTTTCTAAACGAATCAAAAACTTATCAACAATTGATACAATCACTTTAGGTATTAATGCTTTGAATTGAATGGTTGCATCCAAACGATTGCGGAATTCTGGCGTGAATGTTAATTCAAGCGCTTTCCCAATATCAGTCGCATGGTCTTGTTTAGTAAAGCCCACAGAGCGACGACTAATGTCCTGTGCGCCTGCATTACTGGTCATAACCAAGATCACATTACGAAAATCTACTTTGCGACCATTGCTATCAGTAAGGCTACCATTATCCATAATTTGTAATAGGATATTGTACACATCAGGATGTGCTTTTTCGATTTCATCCAATAATAAAACGGCATGAGGGTTTTTATTAACAGCGTCTGTTAGCAAGCCGCCCTCTTCAAAACCTACATAGCCTGGAGGCGCACCAATTAAGCGGGATACCGTATGACGCTCCATGTATTCGGACATATCAAAACGTAATAACTCAATCCCTAGATGCTCCGATAACTGTTTAGTCACTTCTGTTTTACCAACCCCTGTTGGACCGGCGAATAAGAAAGAACCAATGGGCTTATTATCATCACGCAATCCTGAGCGCGCTAATTTAATGGCCGTAGCTAATTGATCAATCGCTTCATCTTGCCCAAAGACAACCCGCTTTAGATTCTTATCTAGTTTCTTAAGCACATCCATGTCCGATGAGGACACTGTTTTTGGCGGAATACGTGCCATCTTAGCGATAATCGCCTCAACATCGCTCACTGAAATCGTCTTTTTACGGGTTGATTTTGGCTCTAATTGACGACGCGCACCCGCTTCATCAATGACATCTATCGCTTTATCGGGCAGGTGACGATCAGTAATGTAGCGCGCTGATAGCTCGGCTGCTGTCTCTAGTGCAGGCAACGTATATTTCACATCATGATATTTTTCATAATGTATTTTTAGCCCTTTTAGAATAAGGAATGTCTCATCAATTGTTGGCTCATTAATATCAATTTTCTGGAAGCGGCGTGCTAGCGCTCTGTCCTTCTCAAAAATACTATGATATTCCTGATAGGTCGTTGACCCCATGCATTTTAACTCACCTGATGCTAGCATAGGTTTAATCAGGTTGGATGCATCCATTGTGCCACCAGAAGTTGCCCCTGCGCCAATAATAATATGGATTTCATCAATAAACAAAATCGCATGATCTTCATCTTTGATTTGATTGAGCACAGCTTTCAAGCGCTTTTCAAAATCACCGCGATATTTAGTACCTGCCACTAATGCGCCCAGATCAAGCGAATAAATAACCGCATCTTGCAATACTTCGGGCACTTCTTTATCGATAACACGCTTAGCAAGCCCTTCTGCTATGGCTGTTTTGCCAACACCTGCTTCACCAACCAAGAGTGGATTGTTTTTACGGCGACGACACAGTACCTGTACAGCACGTTCAATTTCATCATCCCGACCAATTAACGGATCAATTTTTCCAGCTTCTGCTTTTTCGTTAAGATTGCTGGCAAAACGCTGTAAGGGTGTTTCTGCGGGCTCTTCATTTTCCACCATGGAAATATCATCAGACATTTCACTATCAGGATCGTCATCCATTAGGAATTCACCTAAAGATAGCTCATCTTCTGTTTTATGAATACCATGAGAAACATAGTTCACCAAATCTAGGCGTGACATATCTTGACGCGAAAGATAGTAAACAGCATGAGATTCAGGTTCACCAAAAATGGCAACCAAAATATTCTCACCCGTGACTTCACCTTTTCCTGATGCTTGCACATGGTAAACAGAACGTTGTATTACGCGCTGAAAACCTAATGTTGGCTCAGTATCGCCTTCGCCTTCGTTGAGTATGGGCGTGCTTTCTTCAATAAAGCTCTCCAACTCTGTTTGTAACACGGGTATATCGATTCCACAGGCTCGTAACGCTTCAGCGGCACTTGGGTTACTGGTCATTGCCAATAACAAATGCTCGACCGTTACAAATTCATAGCGTTTATTGCGCGCTTGTGTAAACAGACGATTTATTGAATATTCAACTTCTGCACTTAACATAATTCTACGCCTCTTCCATAGTACATAACAACGGGTGCTGACTCTCACGCGAATATTCATTCACTCTGTCAACTTTGGTTTCCGCTATCTCTTTAGTATAGATGCCACAAACACCTTTGCCTTTTTCATGAACACTGAGCATCACGCGTGTTGCTGCTTCTTGATCCAAACCGAAAAAATTTTGCAATATGCCAACGACAAATTCCATCGGTGTGTAATCATCGTTCAATATTATAACTTTATATCGTGATGGTTCTTTAACTTTTGGGCGGGATTCCTCTACCGCCAAACCTAAATCATGATCTGATTCCTGTGAGTTCGCCATAAATACTACTTTCTACCTTAAAATTATTGTAGCAGATATCTACCTGCTATTAGCCCTGATTCTTATCGTCTCTTTTTGCTGACCGCTTTGAAGTACTCAGGTTCATTATCTTCGATTTATTAGTTTTCAAACAACATTAAATCCTAATAAGATACTATCGACTATTGGGCAGTATACCTATAAAACAAGAGAATTCCCTGTAAAAACTATCCACACCCTCAATGAGAACTTATAGTATTTTCTCTCTAGTGCTACTACACTCCTGTGCAAATTAATCAGTCCGAAGGAAAAATATATCATGAAATACCACGTTTATGGCATTGGCAATGCATTAGTTGATATGGAGTTTGAGGTGACAGACGATTTTCTACAACAACAAGCCATAGAAAAAGGGTTGATGACGCTCATAGAGGAAGAAAAACAGCATCAGCTATCAGAAAATCTAGTGAATACCTTTGGTTTAAAAAAGCGGGCAGGGGGGGGCTCTGCTGCTAATACCATCGTTGCGATTAGTCAATTAGGGGGTAATACATTTTATGCCTGTAAAGTTGCGGATGATGAAGGTGGCAATTTTTACATGCAAGACCTGCAAGAAGCGGGGGTTGAAACCAAACTAGATCAAGTTAAAGGGAAAGGCGTTACGGGTAAATGCATGGTCATGGTGACTGATGATGCAGAGCGCACCATGAATACATATCTTGGTATCACCTCTGATTTTTGTGATGCGGATTTACATTTTGATGAACTTGCAAATTCAGAATACCTTTATATTGAAGGTTATTTGGTAACCTCTGATTGCTCTCGTGAAGCCGCTATTGCAGCGCGTAAAATGGCCGCTAAAAATAAGGTTAAAACTGCTTTTACCTTCTCAGATCCCGCGATGGTGACTTATTTTAAAGAGGGTGTAGCGGAAATTATTGGTGATGGGGTTGATGTATTATTCTGTAATGAGGAAGAAGCGCAAACGTATACATCAACCGATAATCTAGAGGGTGCGATTAGAGAACTTGAGAAGATCGCCAAAAAAATCATTATTACGCAAGGCAAAGATGGTGCCACCATTATTACGGATGGAAAACGCACAACTGTTGATGCTAAACAAGTAGCTGCTGTTGATACCAATGGTGCGGGCGATATGTTTGCGGGTGCCTTTATGTATGGTTTAACACAAGGTTATAGTGATGAAGAAGCTGGTAATTTAGCAACACAGGCAGCGGCTGAAGTGGTAACTACGTTTGGTGCGCGCTTAAAGAAAGAGAGTTTACAAGCATTGTTGTCCTAAATTGTTAGGCTGTACTAGTTTTTAATTATGTAAGGAACATCAATGCTAAAACGTACTCAACAAACCCCTAAAACATAAGGATTTGCTGGGTTACGTTTTTACAACTTGCTCGTAATCGGATGCAAGCGTTTAATCATTTCTTTAAATACTTTAGGGCTAGCGGCAACAATATCACCTGTTTTCATATGATCATTCCCCCCTTTTAAATCACTCACCATACCTCCCGCTTCCTGAACCATCAGCACGCCTGCGGCAATATCCCACTCATGCAGACTAAA
>JAGLDQ010000119.1 GCA_023145535.1 Cocleimonas sp.
TAAGGAACGCCCGTTGTTAACAATGCGCCATGCATACTACGACGATCTTTTACTCGGATACGACGGCTATTTAGCGTAGCGCCTTGACCTTTAGAGGCGGTAAATAGATCATCTTTGATGGGATCATAAATAACGGCTTGGTATAATTTTCCGCGACGCTTTACAGCAATGGAAACGGAATAATGCGGAATACTATAGAGAAAATTAGTCGTGCCATCCAGTGGGTCAATAATCCACTCATATTCAGCCGTGCCTTCCGTATATCCTGTTTCTTCACCAAGGAAACCATGGTCAGGATAGGCTTTTTTTAGCATATCGATGATAGTTTTTTCAGCGTTTCGATCGACTTCGCTTACAAAATCGTTAATATCTTTCGTTTCAATGTGTAATGAGTCGATTCTATCCGCAGAACGGGCGATAATATTACCTGCTTCACGGGCTGCTGTGATGGCGGTATTGAGCATTGGGTGCATAATAATTGTCTTTTTGCTTTGAAATAGTAAGAGTTGGCGGAGAATAGCAGATAAATGAGTTTAAGTAATATCAGAATCGTATTGATACAGACATCCCACCCAGGAAATATTGGCTCAACGGCGCGGGCAATGAAAACAATGGGCTTGTCAGACTTGTGCTTGGTCAATCCTAAAAAATTCCCTGATCCTCAGGCCAGTACAATGGCATCGAATGCCGATGATATTTTAGAGACTGCAAATGTGGTTGATCGTTTGCAACAGGCTGTGGCTGATTGCCATGTGGTGATTGGAACGAGCGCACGTCATCTGCGAACATTATCATGGGATACGTTTGACCCGCGTCATTGTGGCAAATTTGTTGGCCAGCAATTGGCGGGTAATAAAAAAGTGGCGTTGATCTTTGGGCGTGAACGCACAGGATTAACCAATGAGGAGTTATCGTTTTGCCATCATTTGGTTCATATTCCCACTAATGCAGATTATAGCTCGCTCAATATTGCATCAGCAGTGCAAATATTGAGTTATGAGTGCCGTATGGGAAGTGTTGATATTAAACAATCATCGCACCCGTTGGATGAGGAGGTGATCAGCACGAAGGAGTTGGATGGTTTTTATCAGCATCTCGAAAAAGCACTCATTGAGGTTGATTTTTTAGATCCCGAAAATCCACGCTATTTAATGCCACGTTTACGTCGATTATATGGGCGCATTGAAGTAACACGCAGTGAACTCAGTCTTCTACGCGGTATGCTTTCAGCATTTCAGGGGAGAAAATTTACAAGACGCGAAAAATGATTAATACTTGGTGCATGGAATTTATAAAACAACGCTATTTCCCTTTACTCGTAGGGTGCATCGATTGCAAAAGACAGGCGGTCGTCTTGCGCTTGGGTAATATGATTTTTATGATGGTTTTATTTTGTTGGTCACTACTTCCCTCTTCACCACTCTTTGCAAAGGATGCCGAGGATCATGATTTTTCATTTGTTGATTGGCAGCATGAGTTTAAGATTTCTGCATTAAGAGCGGGTATTACCCCTGAAACCTTTGTCGCCGCTTTTGATCAGCTCAAGCTCAATGAAACGGTATTGAGGCTAGATAAGAGCCAGCCTGAGTTTAGCCGCGCTATCTGGACTTATATTGATAATGCAATCGCTAATAATCGCATTGAAAAAGGCAAAGCGATTCTCAAAAAACATCGTAATTTATTCAATGAGGTTTCTAAAACATACAAAGTCCCCGCTGAAATTATTATTGCCATTTGGGGGATGGAAAGTGATTTTGGTGGTAATTATGGCAATATGAGTGTAATCCGCTCACTTGCTACGTTAGCTTATGGCGGACAGCGTAAAGAATTTGCAACAAAAGAGTTACTCGTTGCACTCACTATTATGCAACAAGAAAAACTCCAATCGAAGGCGTTGGTTGGTTCATGGGCTGGCGCGATAGGACATCCGCAATTTATGCCCTCATCCTTTGCAAAATATGCGGTGGACTTTAATTACGATGGTAAACGTGATTTATGGCATAGTCTTGATGATGCTTTCGCTTCTATAGCACACTATATGCAAAAGGAAGGGTGGAAGGAAAATGAAACTTGGGGGCAAGAAGTCGTGCTACCGGATGATTTCATGTGGCAAAAGCAAGCACAGTTTAACCCAAAAGATGAACGTCTAACTGTCAGTGAATGGATGTTATGGGGAGTTAAACCAGTATCAGGAAAAGAGTTTGAAAATTACGATCAACTAGCTGCATTATTTTTTCCCGCTGGACAGGTTGGCCCCGTCTTTTTAGTGTTTGATAACTTCGATATTATTAAAAAGTACAATTTATCATTGAGCTATAGCCTAGCAGTTGGATTATTAGCATCAGGTATTGCGGATGAAACTGAAAAGAAAAATCTACTGGTTGGTCAATGGCCACGAGAAGACAAGTCACTAAGCCGCGATGATAAAATCCTGCTACAAACAGTGTTAAATAAACAAGGGTTTAATGCAGGAAAGGTTGATGGAAAAGTCGGTAGCAATACTCGCAAAGCAATCCGAAAATGGCAGCTAAACAATGCATTAGCCGCCGATGGTTATATGTCGCAACGGTTATTTAAAAAAATCAAGAACAGTATCCGTGAATGATTTCTCTTTTGCGCCCGTTTTTATAATCTCACTGTTATCATCTACTTTAGGTGCTTCTTTTATGACGGGTTCTGTACTTTTCAACGCAAGAATTTTATCCAGAATACGCTTATCATCCCACTCTCTAGGGCCAACTGCGCTATAAGCAACCGTACCATTTGGACTAATAATGTAAGTGGTCGGCAAGCCTCTAATTCTCCAAGTATCAAGTGACTCACTTAATGGGTCTAGCAAAATGGGGAAATCAATCGGGTGTTCAACTTGAAATGAATGTACATTGGACTCATCCTCGCCCACATTAATTGCCAGCATCTGAACACCCGCATCTTTCAAATGCTTCCAAGCGCGATTCATTGAAGGCATTTCCTTGCGACAAGGGGGACACCAAGTCGCCCAGAAATTAATGACAATGGGTTTGCCCTTGTAATCTGCCAATTTATGGATTTTGTCATTCAGATCAGGATATTCAAAATCTGGCGCGGTTGACTTACCTGAAAGTTGCTTTAATAAAGGCCGTTCTGCAGAAACTTGACTTGGAGTAAATATAAGCAGAAACAAGCAGGAAAATAGTGTAGATTTGTTAAACATAGTATGCCCCTTAATGTTAAGCCCTAGACGCTAATCCTAGGTAAAATTATTTGAATTTTATGAAAATCCCATGCCCCTGTAAATCATCATTTGAATACAAAGTCTGTTGTGAGCCGTATCATAACGGAAAACAAAGCGCTCCGACAGCCGAAGCATTAATGCGCGCTCGCTACAGTGCTTATGCGTTACAGTTGCCCCGTTATCTTTTCAAAACATGGCATAAAGAAACGCGCCCCCCGTTACAACAACTATCACAACACCATGATATGCAATGGATAAGCTTGAAAGTTACAAAAACTGAATTGGGAAGGAAGCAAGATATGACCGGAATCGTTGCGTTTATTGCGACCTCTGTGCAGAACGAGAAAGTAGGGCAGTTAACTGAAAGCAGTTACTTTGAGAGGGCGCAAGGAAAATGGGTTTATGTTGGAGTGGAGAGTGAGTGATTACCCGTTTTTTGATGCGCTTCCGATCGATGAACTGTTTCAGTTAAACTTCAAACAATCCGTCTAACGCATCAATCAACTCAAAAGAAGGCAAATCATAAAACACCCCAGCACCTTCATGATCGACTGACATTCCACGAATAAATAAGTAATAAACACCGCCAAAATGTGTTTTATAATCATATCCTGTAATGCGCTGCGCTAAATAGCGATGCAAGGCAACGCTATAAATCAAATATTGCAGATAATAATGGGCGTGCGCCATTGCCTCTAACATACCATTGCGATCATAATCTTCTAGTGTATTAGATTTATAATCGGCTACAAAATACTGTCCTTGATATTCAAAAATAAGATCAATGTAGCCTTTTAAATACCCACTAACGTGCTCAAAATTGAGTTTATGAACCGCATCATGAACCTGTTGCCAATTTTCTTGCGGTAAATGCTTCAATAAAATTTGTTTCAACGCTTCAACCTGTAACAAGGCCAAAGGGAGATAAAATTCCATCTCATTGAGACGTTGTGAATTATTTAAATCAGCAAGGCTAAAATTAGCAAGTGGGGTCAGAGGGGCTTGCAGGCTATTGTTAATTAAGTCATGTGCAATATCCGTTAGCTCCTCACTAAATCCCCATTTTTCCAATGCATCAAGGATTGCATTTTGCTCTTTACCATCGGTGATTAATGGCTGAGTGAAGTCGCTATGTTCATAAATTTCATGTAAACAGCTCCCTGCATTCGCACCGCGTGGAAATTCATTTTCGGTGTTGCTATATCTGGGCTGATTGACCAACGTATTGCTATCATGATCATGCGCTTGTAAATGATTGCCAGCGGTCAAGCCACTAAAACTACTGACACGATAATCTTGTCTAATTGCAGTACTAAACTCACGGGCATTTAAAATGGGTGTTTTCTGTTTCGTCCGATAATGCAATCCCTGCTCAAGGTCAGGCAATGATTCTTCTGAAATTACACCGTTTGATTCGCTCACTAAGGTCTTGATATTTTGTTGATAAGCACTCAGAAATTTTTTATTATTAGCAGCAAGCCCCTGACTAAGTAGCCAACCCAGTGCTGATTTATCAGGGGAATATTTGATTTTTTCAGTAAGTGCAACAACGGTGCAGTGGTATTTAGCACGAGTAAGCGCCACATAAAGCAAGCGCATATTCTCTGCGTACGTTTCTTTCTCTAATAATTGTAGATGGTGATCACGTTGTGGCGAGCCAATATCTAGACAAGGCGTATGCTCTTCATCATCAGCATGAAACATAATCGCGGCATCGCTTGATGCGCTTCTGATGCTATCAGCCCATAAGAAGGGGCAATAAACCAACCCATACTCAAGTCCTTTACTTTTGTGTACGGTAACAATTTGCACTAATTTAGCATCACTTTCTAAGCGTAGTTGTAAGCGATCGCTACTTAATTCGGTTTGTCTTGCTTGCTGACGTAACCAGCGAATCGTGCCCTCCATGCCGCGTGAATTCTGACGGCTCTCCGTATGAATGAGTTCGGCCAAATGTAATAAATTGGTTAAGCGACGCTCGCCATCGGAGTGGGAAAGTAATTGTGCTTGCACCTGCTCATCACGCATTAAAACACGCATCATGGGAATAAAGCCTTGCGCTAACCAGCATTGATGCCAGTGATGAAAGGCGTGCAATTTTGCATCCCATGCCATCGTGTTGGTTTCAAAATGTAATAAGTCTTCACCACGATAAGCAAAAAAATCACTGACTAACGCACGACGAACTTGATCTTCTTGCGAAGGCTGTGCAATGGCCAATAATAAATGATGCAAATCCTCCGCTTCACGGGTTTTAAAAATGCTTTCTTTAGCGCTTTGCACACAAGCAACGCCTCGTTGCGTCAATGCAGCTTTCATTTGCTGCCCTTGCTTATGACTGCGTACTAATATGGTGATATCACCGCCTTCTATCGGTTGCTTTGCAATGGTCGCTTCGCCATTATCCGAGGCGATTAATAAGCATGTAATATCATCTGCCACTAGCGCCGCAATCTCTTCCATGATGGCTGATTTGTTCTTGCCATCGGTCTCTTCTATTTTCCATAAACGTAAGGGGGCACGCGGCTCAAGCGACTCAAGTGCGGGTTCTTGCTCTTGACCCGATTTAACGGGTTGATAGAGAATACTGTTATCATAGAAAGGATGTTCGCTTTGGGAAAAAAGCTGATTAAGCGCTTTAATTAGATCTGGGTGGGAGCGCCAATTAGTGTCTAGGGTGTATTGTTGCTGGGTATCCTGACTGGCCTTTAAATAGGTGTAAATATCCGCACCCCGAAAACTGTAAATGGCTTGTTTAGGATCACCAACAAAGAAGACAACGTTGGATGGCTCCTTGGCAGAATCTGACTGAGAAATATCAGTCTGCTCAAATGCATCTTGAGAGAGGGCGCTGGGTGATTGTTCAGCATAAATGCGCCGAAAAATATCATATTGAATAGGATCTGTATCTTGAAACTCATCAATCATCGCGACTTGGTATTGATTGGATAAGGTCTTCGCAAGCGTTGTATTTTGTTGTAGAGCCATTTGTAATTGCAATAATAAATCATCAAACGACATTACCCCTTTGCGCCGCTTCTCTAAGGGTAAGTTTTCTTGTAGATAATCTAAAACCTGATTGCGTAGGACATTATGGTAATCCATCAAGCTTTGCTCTAAGGCCTGTTTTGTCGCTAAAAAGGCCGCCCAAAGATCAAAAAACGCATGTGAGATAGGCTCGTATCCCTTTTTTACCTTAAGTTGATTTGAGGTGAGTTTAGGCGTTTTTAGGGGTAATTCCGCTGGTAATGTATCGGCTGAATTTGCTGCTAATAGGCGCATACCCGCCAGCATGTCATCCAACGAATTAGCCACGTTGAGATACAAACCACCATGATTTCGTAATAGATTTTCAATTTCATCGGCTGATTGTTGCCAGCTTTGCATTGCATTTAGATAGTTTGCTTCAAGTTGTTGTGTTTGTTCAGCAATATCATCGGTAAAATTAGGGTGTAAGCGTTTTAAATAAGGCTTGCCCACGGCGGTACGAATATCATCCAGTAAAGTATCAGGCGTAATCTCTTTATCATGCAATAAGGAGAGCAAGGCGGCAGGGGCTTTTTGGAAGTGCTTACGCCAATAATCATCCATTAACATTTGCATTAGTTCATCATCATTATCTAGAAGCTCTGTTTTAAAGGCTAATGCGGCATCAAAAGCAGTTTCTTTTAAAGCACGCTGACAGAAACTATGGATAGTGAAAATAGACGCCTCATCAAAGCTTAATAACGCACGATTTAAGCGAATAATGGCTTCAGTATGATCTTCAAAATTAGCGCATAGTGCCTTGTATTCCCCCTCCGCATTGTCAACATCAATAAAGGCGACTAACGCTTCGCTAAGGCGTGATCGGATGCGGTCTTTAAGCTCTTTGGTTGCCGCCGTGGTATAAGTAACCACCAGAATTTGATCAAGAGATAAAGCGGGTTCAGACTCCAGTATAAAGCGCAAATAAAGGAATGAAAGAGTGTATGTTTTACCCGTACCAGCACTGGCTTCGATTAGATTGCTTTGTTTTAGGGGAACGGTTTGTGGATTGAGTGATTGCATAATTAAACGTGTAGACTGGGAGCGCCGTTATCCTGAGGGAAAAATAATGCTTATGCAATACCTTCGCTAACTAAAAAAGAGGGAGGAAATAAAATATGATCTACCCCTATTTCATCTGAATCCTATCCTGTATGATTGCCAGCCTTTATATTTTCTGATTGAATCACAAAAAATACTATGGAACTAAACCTTACTTATACCCTGATAAAAGACCTGAA
>JAGLDQ010000012.1 GCA_023145535.1 Cocleimonas sp.
CCTACTCCGCTTTTTCCTGATTCATTTCTTTCATTTGCTCAATAATTTCTTTCGGCACACCCTGCGCCTCAAGCGCTTCTGCACTCTGTTTCGATAAGCTCTCCAACAATTCAGGAGGAAGTCCCCCGATTGGCATATCGGCATCGACGGGTAATTCATTATTCTCACCGCCGCCAAAACCTAAGGTTTCCATCAGACTAGAAAATTCATCCGCACTCATTGACTTGCCATTCAAATCAATTTCATCTGTTTTCAAAGCAACCTTTAAACTAAAACTATCTGAGTTTTCAGCGACCACACCTTGTTCTATTAACGAGGGAAGAAAAAAGGCAGCAGGGGTTGAGGTAATCAGGGCTTTCGGCACGTTAACATCCATCTTTGCTGTAACGATTTTCTGCATACTGGCTAAACCGCCAGCCATTAACGCTTCAAGGTTAATATCAGCACCATTACCGATATAACGCATATCAATATCTAATAATGACGGGCCTTGTTTTGATGCAATATCAGCCTTTATTTGTAGCGATGTTTGGTCTTTTTGCAGTGTATTTTGTACCGCCGCCACCATAATATTGGGTAGATTTTGTAGTTTTTCCATCAGCTTTTCTTGCTCATTCGCACTCATGCTGTCACTCATTGCACTTGATTGTAGCTCTTGTACATCTTTTTGAATCGCCGCCAGTTGTTCCAAGCCTTTAATCTGGAATGCTTTAAATGATGTGCTGAATTTAATATCACTCACTTCTATCGGTGCTTCAATATTCGATGCTGTGATTTTTATATCCCCCTCCAACGCCACATCGCCTGATTTACGTGTATCACTCAAGAAATCAAACCCAAAACTAACGGGTGGCACTTCGGCTCCCGTAATGTTTATCGATGGCGTTGTGAAATGACTGGTTCCAACCATCTGTCCTGCGACCATACCTTGCATATCAACGTCGACAGTAGAGGCGGATGCCTTTATGGTTAAACCATCATCCACTATATTCAACGCACCGATGGTGCCATTTGCCGTTCCCATTAGGGTGGTTTTATTAATAACACCTGTCAGATGAAGACCCTCTTTTAGGCTAAACAGTGACTCAGCGTCTTTAACCTCAATAGCCGGAACGCTTACATCATAATCCGCTAACTCATTAAGGCCAAAGATAATATTGCCTGTAAGCGGGCTTTTATCAGCAAAGAACTTTTTAATAATCACTTGTGTTTCTGGCTTCAGTGAGCTGACATCCAACGCTGAATAGATATGAGCTGTACCAAATCGAGGTGAACCATTCGCCAATAAAACAGGGCCGTGTGAAATAGTATGATTAAATTGAAACTCCCCAAACAATTCATCAATCACAGGATCGCCTGTATTCAGGCTCATCACCGTCTTTGCTGTTGATTTTAGAAAGGACTTTTTATAATCCTTTATCTCATAGTTAGTCTTCATGCCCATTTCAGCAGACGCATTTTTTGTATTTTGCATATACGTTTTAAGCAACGACTCTGTTTCATTACCAATAAACCAAGTCGATCCAGCCCAGCCGAAGATAAGGAAGAGAATTAAGATTAGTATTTTTTTCATTTGTATGTGTTAGGAGTTAAGTTGAAAGAGCGCGCTATCATATAACCTATAAGCCTTAAAGAGTAGAAGTTATATTCTGAGGCTCAAATAGATATCCTCTATATCTAACGCAACAATGATGTACCTATCAAAAAATATCCTTCGTAAATTTTATGATATTTATTATCTACCCCAACTTGCTCAGGTCAGCGTTCATGCCAAGAACTGGCACTCTTAAAGCGCACTACATTTAAAATCAACTATTTAAAGATACTGATCTGCAATGATAACTCCCAAGGAAATGCTGTAGTTTTAAAATTAAATTTTGTTGAGCATTAGTCTCTGCAAAGGATGTTCCTAAGAGAAGATCCGATAAAATAGGGTCTTCTAATTCAATGAGTTGTTTAAAGACGCGTTGTTCATCTTGAGAGGTCGTTTGATAATAATGCTCAAGGTAATGATTTAAAACCATCTCTAATTCTTTCGTTCCCCGCCGACACTGCCATTTTAATTGTGAATAATCAGACATCAGATTCTACGCTTTACTAATAAACGTTTAATATCAGCAATTGCCTTGGCAGGGTTTAAGTCTTTAGGACAAGCCTCTGTACAATTCATAATGGTATGGCAACGATACAGTTTAAAAGGATCTTCCAATTCATCAAGACGCTCGCCTGTCGCTTCATCCCGTGAATCACTAATCCAACGATGTGCATTTAATAACGCCGCTGGCCCTAAATAACGATCACTATTCCACCAATAACTGGGGCAGCTGGTGGAACAGCAGGCGCAGAGAATGCATTCATATAAACCATCTAATTTTTCACGTTCTTGTTTTGATTGTAAGCGCTCTCGATCAGGTGGAGCAGGAGTATCTGTTTTCATCCACGGTTGAACCGAGGCATATTGTGCGTAGAAATGGGTTAAATCAGAGACCAAGTCTTTAATAATTGGCTGGTGCGGCAAAGGATAAACGGTGATGTCACCTTTAATATCAGCAATAGCTTTAGTACAAGCTAATGTATTGCTGCCCGCTATATTGACTGAGCAAGAGCCACAAATACCCTCACGACAAGAGCGGCGTAGCGCAAGGCTTGCGTCTATTTCATTTTTAATTTTTAATAGCGCATCCAATACCATTGCACCGCAATGATCCATATCAACTTCATACGTATCAGTACGTGGATTCTCACCTGAAGCGGGATCATAGCGATAGATAATAAAGGTCTTGATGTTTTTAGTGCCAGCTGGTGCTTTAAAGGTTTTTCCTGATTTTATAATTGAGTTAATCGGTAGTTTAAACTCAGCCATTTTAATACACCCTTTTTTTAGGGGGGATGACATCACAATCATCCGTTAAGGTGAATAAATGCACAGGGCGTGCGTCAAAGCGCACCGCACCTTTTTCATTCACCCATGCCAGTGTATGCTTCATCCACTCTTGATCATTACGATCAGGATAGTCCTCACGCGCATGTCC
>JAGLDQ010000120.1 GCA_023145535.1 Cocleimonas sp.
CGTATTGATGTTTATCGTGCATCGGGGGCAGGGGGGCAGCATGTTAATAAAACAGAATCAGCGGTACGAATTACACATATGCCAACAAATACCGTTGTACAGTGTCAAAATGGACGGTCACAGCACCAGAATAAAGCTTCAGCGATGAAGCAGTTAAAATCCAAATTATTTGAGCTTGAGGTTAAAAAGCGCAATGAGGAAACCAAGGAACTGGAAGAGAGTAAGTCGGATATCGGCTGGGGAAGCCAGATTCGATCTTATGTGTTAGATGCATCGCGTATTAAGGATCTGCGTACCAATGTGGAAACAGGTAATACACAGGCGGTATTAGATGGTGCATTAGATCAGTTTATTGAAGCCAGCCTTAAGGCTGGTATTTAATCAAGGAGAGTGGGAAAATCACACTTACTTGATAGTCGACCAAAACATGAAATAACAACCACCAATTTACGTTATTTCATAGTAATGCAAGCTGTTGGAGAGAAAAATGAGTACAGAAAATAACACCGAAGAAGTGACTATCGATGAGAATCAACTGGTTACATTGCGTCGTGAAAAATTAGCGGCCATTAGAGAGCAGGGAATTGCTTTCCCTAATAAATTTGAACGTAAAGATTATGCACAATCTTTGCAAGATGAATATGAAGAAAAAGATAAGCCTTGGTTTGAAGAGAATGAAGTAACGGTTAGCGTTGCAGGTCGTATTATGCTCAAACGCGTTATGGGTAAGGCAAGTTTTATTAGCATCTCTGATATGTCAGGGCGTATCCAACTTTATGTACAGAAGAATAGGCTGGGTGATGAAGTTTACGATGCGTTTAAAGGCTGGGATATAGGCGATATTATTGGCGCTAAGGGAGTGCTATTTAAAACCAACAAAGGCGAATTATCCGTTAAGCTTGATCATTTGCAATTATTAACCAAATCACTGCGCCCCCTACCCGAAAAATTCCATGGCTTGACAGATCACGAACAACGTTATCGCCAACGTTATCTTGATTTAATCATGAGCGAAGCAACCCGTAATACTTTTAAAATGCGCTCAAAAATTGTTTCCTATATTCGAGATTTCTTTATTGAAAGAGATTATATGGAAGTAGAAACTCCTATGTTACAAGTAATTCCTGGGGGGGCAACGGCGCGTCCATTTGAGACGCATCATAATGCATTGGGGATTGATATGTATTTGCGTATTGCACCCGAATTGTATTTAAAGCGCTTAGTTGTGGGTGGTTTTGAGCGAGTCTTTGAGATAAACCGTAATTTTCGTAACGAAGGACTTTCAACACGTCATAACCCTGAATTCACCATGATTGAGTTCTACCAAGCCTATGCGACTTACCATGACCTTATTGATATTACTGAAGCATTAATGAAAGGGATTGCAATTGATCTTCTGGGTTCTCCTGAAGTCACTTATCAAGGCGATGTGTATGATTTTGGCAAGCCTTTTACACGTATGTCAGTCAAAGACTCTATTTTACATTTCAATGAAAATATCACTGAAAAAGATTTAGAGACCGAATACCGTGCACAGAAATTGGCGGAGTCGCTTGAGATTAAAATTGAGGAATATTGGGGCTTAGGCAAGCTACAAATTGAAATATTTGAAAAGACGGTTGAACACCGTCTAATGAATCCGACCTTTATCACTGAATACCCCGCCGAAGTTTCACCGCTTGCAAGACGCACAGATGGTAATGATTTTATTACGGATCGTTTTGAGTTTTTTGTGGGTGGGCGTGAATTAGCCAATGGCTTCTCTGAGCTTAATGATGCCGAAGATCAGGCAGAACGCTTTAAAAAGCAAGTTGCTGAAAAAGAAGCAGGGGATGATGAAGCAATGCACTATGATGATGATTATGTGCGCGCTTTAGAGTATGGATTACCACCAACAGCAGGAGAAGGGATTGGTATTGATCGCTTGGTGATGCTCTTTACGGATTCTGCCTCGATTCGTGATGTCATTTTATTCCCGCACATGCGACCTGAGGATTAATCACTTCGGTGAAAAGTGCAAATTTTTTATCATCCCCAATAACCACTATCGGGGATGATGAGAAGACTTATAATGTAGAAAGCTCAATACCAATACTCATCATATCAATATCAGATTCTTCGGTATTACTTGTGCTTATGCTGGGTAAGCGCTCCCACTCAGCCCGCAGCTTCATTGTTTCGCTTAAACTAACCTTTGCACCAACACCATAGGTTAAGCCTGATCCGCTTTTTTCACTATCTGTATTTGCACTTTTCCAATGTGCGAAACCTGCTTTTCCGAATACACCAAATTGATCATTAATAGGGATATTCGCAACGCCTGCTACAGAGAAGGCTGAAACATCAGATGTTGTACCCTTTTTATGCAAATCACCAATACTGGTGTAAGCGGCTTCTGCACTGAATCTTTCATTAATTTTATAACCAACAAAGCCTTTCCAAGCGCTATCCTTGTTTTCACAGCCACTTGTAACAGAGCAATAGTTTTCAGCTTCTGATGCACCAAAAGAACCTCCAAAGTAGATTTTATCCAGAGTGCTTGCCGTAGATTGGTCAATATAAGCCGCTGAAGCTTTCGCGTAATTAAAACCAGCGCTCGGAAGATCTGCACAGACATTAGAAAAAAGAGGAAGGGTCGTTAGTGAAATTAAAACTCTAACAGCAAAAATTTGTAATGGGGTTTTCATTGTGGGATACCATTTATTGTTGTTTTTATCAGGGGGTTGTCATTGCTATCTTATAAAACTCTAATGAAAACTGTAAAGATTTGATAGACAAATGGTCTTTTACACTTCGTCTGCTGATAAACGGCCTGTATTTATTTTGTCTGAAAAATCACGTACAATAGCTATCTTTAGGGACGTGCATGGATAGTTCAATAACTATAAAATAAGACTTTTTTAGTGCTTAGCTTTATCGTTGTTGACTTGACCGTTGGGTTCCTTAGGGCTTTCAATTATAAAAAAAGGAAATAAGGCTAACAAATGTTCGAATTTATTATTGCGGGTGGGATGCTAATAATCCCTATTATTCTCATCTCTATTATCGCTATGGCAATCATTGCCGCGCTGTTTATTTCTCTTAGCGAGAAAAAAGTTATTCCTGACGGTACAACTAATATAGCACGCAAGCTTGCTTTATCAGGACGCACAACCCCTGCGCAAATCAATAAGCTTAGAGAAGATTCCTTATTAGGGCGGGTCTTAGCAACGGGGCTTGAAAATGCACATTTACCACGTCATGCTTTACGGGAAAGTATTGAAGAAACAGGTCGTCATGTCATCCATGCTATGGATAAATATATGACGACGTTAGGAACAATTGCAGCGATTGCACCGCTACTTGGCTTACTGGGAACAGTGGTTGGTATGATCAATGTCTTTAGTGTTATCACCAGTCAGGGAGTGGGCAGTCCAACAGAACTGGCAGGGGGTATATCACAAGCGTTAATCACAACCGCTGCGGGAATTTCGGTTGCTGTTCCTGCCTTAATTTTTCATCGTTACTTTCG
>JAGLDQ010000121.1 GCA_023145535.1 Cocleimonas sp.
TTGCTCCTGCTTCAAAGGCAGCACCAAACCCTAGTGCGGCCGTTTTAGCGGCTAAACAAAAACTACTTGAACAGCAACAAGCTAATGCCAGAAAACAACAAGCAAAAGGTAATCTAGCATGAACTTCCGACAGCATGTAATAGATGATGTCGAGGTTAGTTTAACGCCATTAATTGATGTTGTATTCTTATTGTTAATCTTCTTTATGATCACAACGACTTTTGATCGTGATGCCAAGATTAAAATCAATTTGCCGACAACGCAAAGTGCCGTATCCGAAGCGCAAGCAGAAAGTTTAGAGCTACTGATTGATAGCCAAGGACGTTATTATGTGGATGGTTTGGAAGTATTAAATAATAAACCTGAAACGTTATTTAGAGCGATGAGTCAGGCGCTTGATAAACGGGGCAATAACCCACCCTTAGTCATTAGCGCCGATGCTCATGCTAATTATCAGGCCGTTGTAACGGCGATGGATATTGCGGGGCGTTTGGGACTGACTAATTTTTCAATGGCGACAACGCAGTCAAAACGCAAGAGGTGATTTAAGTTTGATCTGAAAGTGTCATCATTCGGATGGTACTTTCAACTCTTATTCTTTATTTCAAGGATTGAATGTCTCAACCTAACACTGTATCAGCACATTCTGCTGATGAAACCATCAATGGTTTTTCAATCTATAAACGTTTAGCGGGTTATGCATTAGAGTATCGATTATTTCTACTCTTTGCTTTCATTGGTCTGCTCATCAATGCTGCAACACAACCCTTGTTTGCGGCCTATCTAAAGCCCTTGCTTGACGGCACTTTTATGGACAAAGATCCTGAAATTATCCGTTGGGCACCTTTTGCCCTGTTATTTATTTTTTTACTGCGCGGTATTTCGGGCTTTATTTCGGGTTATTTTCTCTCATTAGTAGGACGCAATGTCGTTACTAAAATTCGCAGCCAGTTATTTGACCGCTTCTTAAATCTCCCATTAAGTTATTACGATAAAAATAATTCTGGCCAGCTCATTACCTTATTGATCTTTCAAGTCGAGCAACTCGCCGAGGCGGCAACGAAAGGTCTTAAAGTTCTCATTCAAGATATAGCCACCATAATCGGTCTATTAGCATGGATGATGTATTTAAGTTGGGAGTTAACCGTTGTTGTGTTACTGACAGGCCCTGTTATAGCGCTAATTATTTCTTATGTTTCAAAGCGTTTTAGACGATTTAGCCGCCAAATTCAAGATTCTGTGGGGGATGTTACACAAATTAGTAGTGAGGCAATTGCCGCCCCCCAAGAAATTCGTATTTTTGATGGCGCAGCAGACGAGAAAAAGCGCTTTGAAGTCGTCAATGAAAAGAATCGACGCTCATTTATGAAGCGTACTGTAACAGAGTTACTGAGTATGCCTATTGTGCATTTTATTGTTGCTATTGCACTTTCCATTATTATCTATATTTCTACTAACGATGGCTTGATAGAACGCTTTACACCCGGCACTTTTATGTCATTTATGTCGGCGATGATGTTGTTACTTGATCCTGTTAAACGCCTGACTAAAGTTAATTCTACTTTGCAAAGCGGTATTGCGGCGGGTGAAAGTATTTTTTCATTATTAGATGAAGAAAAAGAAAAGGATATAGGAACAAAATCGCTTGATGTAGTCAAAGGAAAAATAGCGTTTAAACAGGTTAAATTCCGTTATGATACGGATGGAAAAGATATTATTAATGCGATTAATTTTACTGTTGAGCCGGGACAGAAAATAGCATTAGTTGGTCAGTCTGGCAGTGGAAAAACAACCTTGGTAAATATGTTGCCGCGCTTCTATAATTATTATTCAGGTGATATATTGCTCGATGATATTGCGATAACGGATCTCAAACTCAGTAATTTACGACAGCACTTTGCCTATGTTGGGCAAGACATTACTTTGTTTAATGGCTCAGTGAAAAACAATATCGCTTATGGGAAAATGCGTTATGCAACGGATGATAAGATCAGGCAAGCGGCGATTGCGGCACATGCGCTAGATTTTATTGAAGCATTACCCAATGGCTTTGATACGTTGGTTGGCGAAAATGGAACACTACTTTCGGGTGGTCAAAAGCAACGTATTGCAATAGCGCGTGCTATTTTAGCGGATGCACCTATATTGATCCTAGATGAAGCAACTTCGGCGCTGGATACACAATCTGAAAAAGCAATTCAATCGGCTTTAGACGTTTTGTTACAAGGTCGCACCACTTTTATGATTGCACATCGTTTATCAACCATTGAATCAGCGGATAAAATACTAGTTATGGAGCAGGGCGCAATTATTGAAATGGGGACACATCAAGAACTTCTTGCCAAAGGCACAGCTTATGCGGGTTTGCATCAAATGCAACTTGCTAACGACATTAAATAACCCACATTATGCATCACCAACACACATCGTCACTGCAACGGACGCTAGAAAATATCTGGTATAATGAAGGTAAGGGGAAATGGTTTTTACTCCCTTTTACGCTACTTTATTGTCTTTTAAATGTTCTCCAATATTGGAAACTAACCCGTGGGCGCTCAAAAATAGATATTCCTGTCATCATTGTTGGCAATATTTCTATTGGGGGTACGGGGAAAACCCCTGCGGTTATTTATCTCATCAAGCTTCTTAAAAAAGCAGGCTATAAACCTGCCGTTATCACGCGAGGTTATGGGGGTAAGCCGACCAAATGGCCACAACTTGTAACCGCACAAAGCAATACTCGCCATGTTGGAGATGAAGCAGTATTAATTGCAAAACGTGCCAATGTCCCCGTAATTGCAGGGCCTGAGCGTATGGTTGATATTAACTATCTGCGTTCCAGATATGATTGTGATGTGATTATTTCAGATGATGGTTTGCAGCATTATTGTTTAGATCGTGATATTGAAATTGTATTGATTGATGCGCAGCGACAATTAGGGAATGGCTGGTGTCTTCCAGCGGGGCCGTTACGAGAAAATGCGCGCCGACTAAAAAAAGTTGACTTTGTACTCTACAATGATGGTTTTGAAAAAGCCAACTCTCAGAAATCAGTCTTTTCCCAACAATATCAACTGCCCTCTCTATTCTCAATGCAGTTATCTGGCAATACGATTCATTCCTTATTTTTCAACGATAAAGTTCAGAATTTAGAAGATTTAAAAGGAGAGCCTGTACATGCTGTGACGGGTATAGGAAATCCTGAACGCTTTTATAGAACGCTAGAAAAATGGGGGCTTGAGTTAACAAAACATAGCTTTCCTGATCATCATAATTTTAAACCAATAAATCTTGAATTTTATGATGATAAGCTCATTATAATGACGGAGAAAGATGCGGTAAAATGCCATGAATTCGCGCATAAAAACTGCTGGTTTTTACCCGTTGAAGCGCAAATGGAAGACAAGTTTGATGACTTATTATTGAATAAATTAAAAAGGATAAAAAATGGATAAAAAATTACTCGATATACTGGTTTGCCCTGTCACAAAAGGCTCACTTAGGTATGACAAAAAAACTCAAGAACTCGTTTCTAAAGCCGCACGTTTGGCATATCCTGTGCGTGATGGCATTCCCGTTATGTTGGAAGAAGAAGCCCGTGAGTTAAGCTCAGAAGAAATTGAACGCTTAAAGTAACTATTAACGATGTCAAATACTGTTTTAATCATCCCTTCACGCTTTGGATCAACCCGTTTACCTGGGAAGCCACTACGCCTTATTGCAGGAAAGCCCATGATTCAGCATGTCTATGAACGTGCGGCTGAATCAGATTTTGAAACCATATTGATCGCAACGGAAGACAAGAAAATACAATCTTGCTGTGAAGACTTTGGCGCTACCGTTTGCATGACATCAGATCGGCATGAAACAGGTAGCGATCGCTTGGCTGAAGTGGCAAAAATTTATGATTGGTCTGATGATACCATTATTGTTAACTTACAAGGTGATGAGCCACTAACACCTATTGCAAACCTCTATCAGGTGGCAACTAATTTGGCAAACAATCCGGATGCATCAATGGCAACATTAGCAACCCCCATATTGGATGCAAAGCAAATAGTAGACCCTAATGTTGTAAAAGTTGTTAGGGATAAAAATGGTATGGCGCTCTATTTTAGCCGTGCTTCTATTCCATTTCAACGTGATGCAGGGGATGATGGGCATCATTATGCGCTGCGCCATATTGGTATTTATGCGTATAGGGTTTCTTATTTAAAGGCCTTTGCGGCGAGAGAAACCTGTCAGCTAGAGAATCTGGAAAAATTAGAGCAGTTACGTGCCATGTGGCACGGTGCGCGAATTCATGTGGCAATCGCAAAAGAAATTCCTGGGCAGGGTGTCGATACAGAAGAGGATTTACTTGCTGTTGAGAAGGTCATGCTATCTTCATCAAGTCGTTACTCTTAGTACAATTAAGATATTAAGTAGCCTACATTCCCAAGTCAATATCATCTATATTGTGCTCATTCATATCCCCATCTGAACTGAGAGCAACAATTTTAGTGTCAGGCAACCGAGCTAATATATAGGCTGCCATCAGCGTGTATGTGTTTTCATTATGCGTATGTAATGCCGTTAGCAGTTTGTCGGCGGCTATTTGACAACGCTGGAATGCATCTGGTTTTTCAACCCAGTACTGACTCATTTGGTAGCCATTTTCCATGCTTTTATCCATCATTTCAAAATAGTCCGTTGCTTCTGTAAGTAAATTATCAGGCACATTGATCATTTGTGGTGTACCTTCTATCACAACTTTGAGATCCATTTTATTCTCCATAATACTTTAATTAAATAGACTATGAGGTTTTACAATGTTAATTACAATAGATAATTTACTCGATCAACAAGCGTTAAAAATTGTTCGAGAGATGCTTCATAATGCCGATTTTGTTGATGGTAAATTATCGGCAGGCAAAGAAGCAAAAGCCGTTAAAAATAATGAAGAATTATCATTACAAAGTCCCTTACATCAGCGCTTAAATCAGTTGGTTATGGGGGCATTAGTGCAAAATAAAAAATATCAAGCTGCGGCTTTACCGCTTAAGCTGGCCACTGCCTTTTATGCGCGTTACACCCCAGAAATGACCTATGGTTATCATGTGGATGATCCGATTATGGGGCCAATGTCAGGGCGTTATCGAACAGATATTTCAACCACTGTCTTTTTATCTGATAAAAATGAATATGAAGGGGG
>JAGLDQ010000122.1 GCA_023145535.1 Cocleimonas sp.
CCATCAAAAAGTTTGCACAAAGTTACTCCTGTAACAAAGGGTGTGCGTTTAGTTGCCGTTACATGGGCGCAGAGCTTGGTAAAGTCCAATGAGCAGAGAGAGTTATTGTACGATCTTTCGATAGCCAGAGACAAGCTAATAGAGAAAATGCCACAGTCTGATGAAACAGGACGTATAAGTCGTTCTTATGCAAATCTATTGCGAATGTGGAGTGAGGTTTAAAATAATCCTCATCGTTTCTGTTCTGTGAATTCTTCAGGCATAAAAAAACCACATTAAATAATATGGTTTTTTTAATGTCGAAAGTAGCCTTAGATTACTTCCAAAAATTAACTTCTTTAGATGCAATTCCGCGTACTTCTTCAGTTAGCTCAGCATATCTTGCACGATATTCTTTCCATTCGCCCACATAATAATCTTCAGCATCAAACTCACCACTGTTCTCATATTTGATGAATTTTGCCTGCATATCTAACATTTCTTGAATTAACTCTTCTTTATTGCTCATATCTAAAATTCTCCACAAATATTGACATAAAATCGATAGCGAGAAATATACAGAGTTAAGCTATATAGGGGTATACCCCATTTAGGGTAGGATATTTTTTACTTAAATTAGATATACTTTTTAATATCTTGAGTGCAGCTAAACTGTTTCTGCACTATGATTTTATTGTTGAAATAAAGAGGTTAGAATAATATGGCAACACTTGCAGGTACAGATGTAGAAGTAACAGATGAAGGTTATTTAGAGAATATAAATGACTGGAATGAAGAGGTTGTAAAAGCAATTGCAGCAGTTGATGGTATCGAGCTTACTGAGAAGCATTGGGATATTATTAACTACCTTCGTGATGAGCACGTTAATAATGGTGGAGAAGAGCCAAATGAACGTACTATTGTAAAGGCAATGAAGAAGATTTGGGGTGGAAAACCTAAGAGTAAAGATTGTTTTCAATTATTCCCAAATGCGCCAAGTAAGCAAGGACGTAAATTTGCAGGTCTACCGAAAAGTAATCGTAAAGGCGGATATTAATTCCATTTGACACGGCAAGTAATGTGGCTAATAGGAATTTAGAAAGGTCGTATGATGTAACTATCATATGACCTTTTTTGCTTATAAAGTAGTTTATTGACCATTTATAAGGTAGCTTATAGGCTTTTATCTGTAGTTAAGTGGTTTTTTTATCATTTTTTACTACACTTCTTATCTCTCGCAATGGAAGCGGGATAGATTAGTTACTTATTGTAAATAGTATTGAGACAAAGGAATGAAGAAAAAAGGATGTCATTGCGCCGCACGGATTTGCGGCTTTTTTGTTTGTGTTTTATTACTGCTCAGTGCTTGTTCTAGTGATGAGAGTAACCTAGATAATGCACCGTCACAAATAACCCCAGCAGATACTCAACAGAAAAATCAGCCACCTTTAAAAAAACAACCTTTTAACCAGCTTATTCTAAATAAAATTTCCATTGATTACCCCTATACTCCTGACAATAGTTTTACCGCATTTATTCGGAAATTACGCGCAAGAATCGATAATAAAAATATGCGTGGAATGTTAGGTGAGTTATCGTCAAGATTTATTTGCCAAAGTGCTATCTGCAAAAAAGGCCTCCCCATAGATCAACAGTTTGAAAATATTGTGAACAGCTTCGGCGCTACATCATGGGATAGTTTATTAAAAATGGCGGATACAAAGCATTATCAACAAATTAATGGCCATATTTGCGGCCCTGCCAGCGCACAGTTTACGGGTGAAGGACGAAAGCAGGCGGTGGGAGTAGGTTGGGGGTATATTAATGCTGCCGATGTGCGATTACGCAAAAAACCGACGACTAAGTCAAGTGTTATCACCCATTTAACCCAAGATGCCGTTCGATTAATTTCTACCAATAAAATTGAAAAACAAGGTCTTCAATGGATAGAAATTGAAACATTAAAAGGACAGAAAGGGTTTATTGCCGAGAAATTTTTCTTAATGTTGACTCCACCACAACTATGTTATCAACAAGTCATGGGAGAGTGGAAAATTTCAGGGTTTAGATCACCTTAATAATAAATGTCATTCCACTGTAAAGATGGTTTTAACATCAAGTTAAGTTTATTAGCCCCATTTTCTTCGCCTAAATAGACTATTAATTATTCATAGCGCAATAATGTAATTACCAGCAAAGTTTAAGAGTCATAGGCGATCAAATTAAATGCATAAAAAGATACTTCTTAACTTCATCGTCACTATCTACGATAATAGACCGTTATATTCCCTCCTATTGAGAACATCAAATTATGTCTGGTAAAATTTTCATCCAAACACATGGCT
The DNA here is from genome assembly GCA_023145535.1 of Cocleimonas sp. Lineage (GTDB taxonomy): Bacteria > Pseudomonadota > Gammaproteobacteria > Thiotrichales > Thiotrichaceae > JAGLBW01. The sequence continues at coordinate 2,325 of JAGLDQ010000122.1, forward strand.
GCCAAATGAATGAGTATGATTCATCTAAAATGGTGGATGTACTCCAAGAAGCCGATGGTATGGAGCTGACTGATGATCCTAAGCAAGCCGATGTGCTACTGCTAAATACTTGCTCTATCCGTGAAAAAGCGCAAGAAAAAGTTTTTTCATTAATAGGTCGCTGGAAAATAATAAAAGAGAGTAATCCCGATGTGATTATTGGTATTGGAGGCTGTGTTGCTAGTCAGGAAGGGGAGGCGTTGCGTCAACGAGCGCCCTCTGTTGATGTCGTGTTTGGCCCACAAACCTTGCATCGTTTGCCAGAAATGATTCGAAAAGCAAAAAAGACTAAAAAAGCCGTTGTCGATATTTCTTTCCCTGAAATTGAGAAATTCGACAATTTGCCAGAGCCACGTTCAGATGGGCCGAGTGCCTTTGTCTCCATTATGGAAGGTTGTTCCAAGTATTGTACATTTTGTGTTGTTCCCTATACCCGAGGTGAAGAAATATCGCGTCCTTTTGATGATGTTTTAGCCGAAGTTTCCTCATTAGCAAAGCAGGGCGTGCGTGAAGTCAATTTGCTAGGACAAAATGTAAATGCCTATCGTGGCGAAATGCATGATGGCGATATTGCCGATCTTGCTATTTTGATTCAATACATCGCCGCGATTGAGGGTCTCGACCGCATTCGCTATACCACTTCACATCCCGTTGAATTTAGCGACAGCTTGATTCAAGCGTATGCCGATGTGCCTGAGTTAGTTAATCATTTGCATTTGCCCGTTCAAAGTGGCTCAGATCGCATATTAGCTGCGATGAAGCGTGGACATATGGCCGCAGAGTTTAAATCTAAAATTAGAAAACTGCGTAAAGTACGTCCGGATATTAGTATGTCATCCGATTTTATTATTGGCTTTCCAGGTGAAACCGATGCTGACTTTGATGCAACGATGAAATTAATCGAAGATATTGGTTTCGATCATAGTTTTAGCTTTATCTATAGCCAACGTCCTGGCACGCCCGCATCATCCTTTGTTGATGATACTTCCATGGAAACTAAAAAAGAACGCTTAAAGCACTTACAAAAGCGAATTTTAGAAATGGCGGCCGAAATAAGCCAAGCAATGATAGGTACGGTACAATCGGTCTTAGTGACGAATGTTTCTAAACGTAGTGATGAAGAGGTTGCGGGTAAAACCGAAAATAATCGAACGGTTAATTTCCAAGGCTCTAAACGACTGATTGGAAAATTTGTTGATGTGAAAATTACAGAGGCATTTCCTAATAGTTTACGTGGCGATGTCATTGCCGTTGAGGGGAAGACAATTAATTAAATGGGTGTTTTTTAACAAAAAACGGAGGGTAATGGAATGATAGACAATTATTTACTGTATTTATTCATTAGCGCTATTACCGTTGCTAGCCCTGGTCCTGGTGTGATTTTAACGTTATCAAATATTATTCGTTATAATTTCATCGCAACGGTTAGTGGTATCTTGGGAATAGTGACCGGTGTTTTTGTTATAGCGCTTATTTCTGTCACTAGCTTAGGGATCATTCTTGCTACCTCAGCAATTGCATTTAGTGTGATGAAGTTTATTGGTGCAGCGTATCTCATTTATCTTGGGATAAAACTCTGGCGTGCGCCTGTAATGCCACTAGAATTTAGTACTGAAAATCAGCAACAATCGTTAAAAAACCATTTTATTGAGGGATTTACGGTTAGTCTGCTAAACCCAAAAGCAATCTTCTTTTTTATGTCACTCTTCCCACAGTTCATCGATTTATCAGCCAATTACACGCTGCAATTTACTTATCTGACCCTGACTTTTTGCTCATTACTCATTATTATTCACCTGATTTATGCTGTTTCAGCTCAAATAGCACGTAAATGGTTAGCCACAAAAAAAGGAAGGAAAAATATAAACAGAACCAGTGGAACTGCTTTTATTTTGTTTGGCGTTGGTTTAGCTTCTACTGAACAGTAAGTAGCTTGCTAGTTCTTTTTAATTTGTTGCAGCTCAGATCGCAACTGATTTATTCCAAGGGCTCTTGCATAGGTAATATTCCGCTCAGGAATCCCCGCAGGGTCAGGATGACTGGCAACGGCGCGCTCAAGACGTTTCTCGCGGATTAAATGCAATGTAGGGTAGGGTGAGCGATTGGTATAGTTTGCAGGGTCATCTTCATCAGAACCATGAAAACAATAGTCAGGATGAAAAGTGGCTAGTTGGTAAATACCGCTGTAATGCTGCTCTTCTAATAGTGCGTTGGCGATTTCTACAAGATCAAGAAAATCATCAAAATCATTAAAGCCTTGAGGGATAATAAATAAAGATGTTTCTGTTTCTGGATGCTGGTCGAGGAAAATAAATTCATCCACTAAATGATGCAAGGTATCCTCAATATAACTCGACTCATTAATAACATAGCGAATACTCTCTCGGCGTAATTCACGTTCTGCAAAGGGGCAAAAATTATGTTTAATAACAATGTGTTCCAGCCAATTTTTTGTACTTTTTATTGGCACTAACTTTACTCCATTATTTGTATTATTTTAAACTAGGGTAACGAGCTTCCCCTCAAGTAACACGACGCGTTCTTTATAAAGGCTACTCAAGGCGCGTTTAAATACTTTTTTGCTCACATGAAAAGCCGTATAAATATCCTCGGGGCTACTTTTATCAGAGAGTGTAGAACGACCTTGGTTAGCAATCAAGTGAGTTACTATAGACTTTTTAACCACTTCTAAAGTTTCGTCTTTTTTGCCTGCATCGGCTATTTGTAAGCAAAGATCAATTTTTTTATCCACTCTGATCTTTTTGATATAACCGTTAATTTTTTGTCCCAACGATAATGGCTGAAACACTTCATTTGCATACAGCAACCCCAAATGGGTTTGATTAATTACGGCTTTATAAGCAAGCTCCGTTTGACTGCAAATGAGTAGGTCAACCGATTGATTTTCTTTAAAATAGAATGATGTTTCACTGAGTTGACTATCTAAGTAAGTGGTTGCTGCAATGCGGTTAGTGCGCTCATCTAAATAAAGATAAACAACATAAGACTCGCCTACTTTAAAGGGATGCTTTTGCTCTCGGTGGGGTACGAGTAAATCTTTTTGTAAACCCCAGTCTAAAAATGCACCCACCTTGTTGGTTGCAATCACCTTGAGATAAGCGCATTCATCAACCATGGCATAAGGTGTTTCTGTCGTAGCGACTAAACGGTCTTCGGAATCAAGATAGATAAAGACTTCAATAACGTCATCAACGTTAAGATCGTCTGTTAAGTATCGATTGGGCAATAGTATTTCACCTTGTTTGCCACCATCCAGATAGATACCTTGAGGAAGTCTTTTAACAATACGCAATACATTTTTTTGACCAATTCTTAACATAATTGAAGCTCTTAAAAGGGATTTTTTATATCTTAACAAGATATGTTGGCAATCTTATGATTTATTTTCATAAAAAATAAAAGCGAAAAAAATGTGTATAAAGACTTTTTCTAGTTGAAAAACGTTAGTTTTTTCCGTTTGTCGCTAATAGGGTCAACATTGAACCCTATGCCTTCTATCAGCGAACATTTAGTCATTCAGCTAATGGAAAGTATCAGTACCCTACTATAGATTCCGCTAACAACAAGAAGTCGTTATTTAAAGCGAACGTTTCAAACGAGCCAATTGGCTCGTTTTTTTTTGCCTGAAAATATGGTACTAATGTACTTATGAATACTGATAATAAAACACCCCATAAAGGCATTTTCCTTTTGCCTAATCTTTTTACCACTGCTGCCTTGTTCAGTGGTTTTTATGCCATCATTGCCGCCGTTAATGATAAATTCGAGGTCGCGGCTATTGCTATCTTTATTGCGATGGTTCTTGATGGCTTGGATGGTCGCGTTGCGCGCTTAACCAATACGCAGTCAGAATTTGGTGCGCAATATGACAGTTTGGCTGATCTGGTTTCTTTTGGCCTTGCCCCTAGTTTAGTGGTTTACTTATGGGCTTTGGTTCATATGAAAGAAACGGCCATCGCATGGGGGAAGCTAGGCTGGATGGCTGCTTTTATCTATGTTGCTTGCGCCGCCTTGCGTCTAGCGCGATTTAATGTGCAACAAGAAGAGGTTGATAGTCGCTATTTTATTGGTCTTCCTAGTCCTGCCTCTGCAGCGCTTATGCTCGGTATGGTATGGCTCTGTAGTTACTTGGGTATATCAGGTGATTCAATACAAATACCCGCCTTATTAATGACGTTGTTTGCAGGTCTGTTAATGGTCAGTAATGTTAAGTTTCATAGCTTTAAAGGTTTCGATTTTAGAAGTAAAGTGCCTCACTTATTTGTTTTAATGATAGCGCTTGTCTTTGCCTTAGTTGCTATTGCACCTCCGATTGTTTTATTTGGTGTATTTTTACTTTACGCATTTTCAGGCCCTGTCATCTGGTTAATGGAAAATACACCCTTAAAAAAAATATTTACAAAAAATAAAAAATAATTTTACTTGAAGCGACTTTACTTTTTATGTATTTTTGTTCCCATGTTTTTAGATAATCGCCCAGCAACTTCTGATTTTGCAATGGACGCTCAGCGTTCAGGTTATCTTGTGTTTGACTATTCTTTCTTTAAAACGCTTCTTTCAGCTTCACTTCTACTCGTGCTATCACTCTATCTCCTGCCTTAGGGCAGATAATGTGAATGATAAGTTCCTGACGAGGAGAAACGTACCTTTATAACTTTAAAAACACTTTTTCTGTAGTGGCTAACAAATTGAAGCCAGTGCAGTCTATGGAGTAGAAAAATGTCTGATAATCGTTTAATTATTTTTGATACAACGTTACGTGATGGCGAGCAAAGTCCTGGCGCCTCTATGACCCAAGAAGAAAAAATCCGCATTGCTAAAATATTGGAGCAGATGCGTGTTGATGTGATAGAAGCGGGTTTTCCTGTGGCCAGTGTCGGTGACTTTAAGTCAGTACGCGCGATAGCAGAAACGATAAAAAATAGCACCGTTTGTGGCTTAGCAAGAGCGTTAGATAAAGATATTGATAGAGCAGGAGAAGCAATAAAGCCCGCTAAGTCTGGTCGTATTCACACTTTTATCGCAACGTCCCCGATCCATATGAAAGAAAAATTGCGTATGGAGCCAAACCAAGTGCTAGAACAGGCTGTTCATGCGGTAAAAAGAGCACGACAGTATACCGATGACGTTGAGTTTTCAGCCGAAGATGCGGGGCGTTCGGATTTAGATTTTTTATGCCGTGTGGTTGAGGCAACCATCGATGCAGGTGCGAGCACAATCAATATCCCTGATACCGTTGGTTACAATATACCGCATCAGTTTGGTGAAACCGTACGTCAGCTTATAGAACGTGTGCCAAATTCTGATAAAGCCATTTTTTCGGTTCACTGTCATAATGATTTAGGCTTAGCCGTTGGTAACTCACTTGCCGCTGTGCTTAATGGTGCACGTCAAGTTGAATGTACAATCAATGGATTAGGAGAAAGAGCAGGCAATGCTTCGCTAGAAGAAGTTGTCATGGCGATAAGAACCCGCCAAGATGTTTTTCCTTGCGATACCAATATAGATAGTCGCATTATAGTGCCTGCATCCCGCATGGTCTCTTCTATAACAGGTTTCCCCGTGCAGCCTAATAAAGCAATTGTAGGCAAAAATGCATTTGCACATGAGTCCGGTATACATCAGGACGGTATTTTGAAATCACGTGAAACATATGAAATTATGCGTGCACAAGATGTTGGATGGAGTGATAACAAATTAGTGTTAGGCAAGCATTCAGGACGTGCCGCCGTCAAGGCGCGTTTAAAAGAAATCGGTATTGAATTTGAGAGTGAAACTGCACTTAATGAAGCATTTGATCGTTTTAAAACATTGGCTGACCTTAAGCACGAGATTTATGATGAAGACTTGATGGTCATTGCAAACCAATCACGTTTAGAAGCCGATCATGTTACTTATAAGTTAGTTTCCTCGTGGGTCTGTTCTGAAACGGGAGAAACGCCTCATGCTAAAGTTGTTATCACGATAGATGGTAAAGAAGTAACAGGCGAGGCGGATGGCGGAGGTTCTGTGGATGCCGTTTACTCCGCTATTAAATCTATCGTTCCAGAATCAGGTGTCTTGGGGCTTTACTCCGTTAATAACGTCACTAATGGCACAGATGCCCAAGGGGAGGTCAATGTGCGCTTAGAAAAAGAGGGACGTTTAGTTTATGGTAAAGGTGTTGATACCGATATTGTATTAGCCTCAGCAAAAGCTTATTTAGATGCCCTTAATAAGCTAGCCGTCAATATAGACCGTGAACATTCTCAGGATAATGGCATTTAAAAAACGACTAGAATCTCCCGTATTCCGCTTAGGCTGTATACGGTCTGGAAAGTATGAGTAATAGCTCACTATTATTCATGTTTTCTAACTTGAGGTTTTTTCTCCAATAATGCCAAAAAAAGCGTAGCGACAGGCCCAAGTACGATTGAAATAATAAACCAAATTAGCCCGCTCCTATTCTTCCCTTGCGCCAAGACCGCATTTATAAGGCATAAAGTTCCCCAGCCTAAGAAGTACTTCCCAGCTTGAATTGCAATGCCATCTATTATTAAACTATTTTCCATCAACGATTCCCTTCATTAGTTTTCTCTAAATATTCTATTTTTTCAATATATTGCTAATAGTGCTACTATTATCCTCGTACTATTTAGGACTCAGTATTCTACATCAAGTTTCATGTACTATTTTGTCCTAAGCATATAAAAATGATCATTTAAAGGAGAAAGCCAATATGAGCATGATGGGAACGTTAGGAAAAGTAGCAATGGGAATTATCGTCGCAAAGGGAATGAGTAAGGTAATGGGCGGTAATTCATCGGGTGGCGGTTTACTAGGCGGTCTTTTAGGTGGCCAAGGCAGCCAGCGTCAAGGAGGGGGTGGCCTTTCTGATATGTTGGGAGGTGGATCGGGTGGTTTAGGTAGTCTGCTGGGGGGTGCTTCAGGCGGAGGCCTTGGTGGTTTATTGGGTTCTTTAGCAGGAGGTGGCGCTCAAAATAATGCTGAGAAAAATAATGGTCAAGCCAAAGATTTTTCCAGCATGTTTAATGATGCGATTCAAGGCAAAGAACCAGAGGCAACACCAGAGCAAGATCAACAGGCACAAATTATGTTACGTGCAATGATTAGTGCCGCAAAAGCAGATGGTCATATTGATGAAGATGAAAAAAAGAAGATTGTAGAGCATATGAAAGATGTTTCTGATGAAGATGCAGAAATGGTGCGTAATGAGTTACAAGCGCCTCTCGATATACAAGGTTTGATCGAGAGTGTTCCAAAAGGAATGGAGCAACAGGTTTACTTAATGTCACTATTAGCGATAGATCTTGATTCTAAAGAAGAAGCAGTGTATTTAGATTTTTTAGCAAAAGGTTTGAATATTTCACACCAAGAAAGTAATCAAATACATGAGAAACTTGGTGCGCCAACACTGTATAATTAAACAAATACTGGAGTAAAAGCATAGGGTGGGAAAGTCTGACCTTATAGAGCTGCGGTTTTTTGTTTATATTCCAAGGATCTTAAAATGTCAGTGACTCAGCAGCAACTTTCGTACCTAAATGCTATGGGTATTCCTGTATGGGTTTCTCGTGATACCGTTGATTCTGCTATTTTTGATAGCAGAATCAAGGAAAATGCGATTAACAATAAGCCTCAGAAGAAACATTTTACACAATCCCCCTCATCTGTTCAGATACCCGCTCACAATAAGCCAACGAAACAACACCTTCAAACCCCTCCAAGTCACACATCATCCCCTCCAGCATTTTCAACTGAAAGTTTATTCAATGAAATAGATCAAGCAACACCTGTTAAGCGACCGCAAAGTGCAAGCTCCATCGCTGATTCATTAAAGAAAAAAATAGAAACAACGAAATTTATAGAGTGTTCAAACTTTGATTGGCAACCATTACATCAAGCGGTAACCGACTGCCAACAGTGCGATCTCTACAATCAGCGCACTCATGTTGTATTTGGAGAGGGCGCACAAAATGCAGCATGGATGATTGTCGGCGATGCGCCAAAAGAAGAAGAAGACACTCAAGGCCGTCCTTTTATGGATAGATCAGGGGTGTTATTAGATAATATGCTAACAGCAATTGGTTTGGATAGGCCCGCTGTTTATCTTGCTAACACATTGAAATGTCGCCCTCCCAATAACCGCGATCCCAAAAAGACCGAATCCAAAGCATGTTACGCCTATCTAAAACGTCAAATTGAACTCGTTAATCCTTCATTAATTTTAATCGTTGGCAGAATAGCAGCACAGCATTTATTACAAACAAAAGAACCATTAGCGCAGCTCAGAGGACGTAAACATACGATTGAAGAATTCAATATTCCTGTTGTCGTGACCTATCATCCAGCCTATCTACTCCGCCTGCCACGAAATAAGTATAAATCATGGCAGGATTTAAAACTGGCGCTGTCGTTACTGGCATCTCCCTAATATTTGAACATGTAACAAAATTTATTCGGTTTATAACTTGATACGATACTCAACAAATGCATCATCGCGGACCCCTTGTAACCATATTTTATACCCATCTTTGTTTTTCTTTTTGGATAAGAGAGATTTTGCAGATGCTCGTAATGCGTCTCGACTAGAATCTACGTTTTTACGCGCTAATACTTGAATAATATGCCAGCCAAATTTAGATTTTATAGGTTGGCTAATGCTTTTAATGGGGGATTTTTTCACTACCGCAGCAAAAGCAGGGACATAGGTTGATGGTGTTGCCCAGCCAAGATCCCCCCCATTGACAGCGCTACCTGTATCGGCTGAGTTTATTTTTGCTAGGGTTGCAAAATTTGCACCTGTTGTTAGTTGTTGGCTTATTTTTTTAGCTTTTTGTAAGCCATGATTACTGCTGTCACCAATTAAAATATGACGTGCATGGACTTGTAATTGTAAATTTTGCCCGCCACCACGTTTTTCAATGAGTTTTAAGATATGAAAGCCTTTGCTATCGTGAACGACAGGTGAAATTTCATTTACTCCCATTAGACTTAATACGCGTGTATAAGCTAGTGGTAGTTCTGCAATATTTTTCCAACCCATATCATTCGTGCTCATTTCATTGCTAGCAAAATGAGTCTGTTTAAGTAGTTGATCACGTAGCTGTTGTGCTTTATTTCTTGCGCTATTAAATTGTGGTAGCGGCGTACCATTAGGTGCAGGGATTAAAATATCCTGCAAATGATACTGTGCATCTTTATTTAGCTGTACCGCTTGTGAAAAAATAAGATCGGTTATTTCTTGTTCCGAAATCTTAGAACGCCCCCCTGATTGGCGTTGTTTAAGTGCGTCAATGATTAAACGATTGCGAATTTCTTCACGAAATGTGCTGTATTCAAATCCTTCTTTCTCTAATGCGTTACGAAAAGAGGCTAATGAAAGATTATTTTGTCGCGCAATCCCTTCAACGGTGCGGTTTAGCATCACATCATCCACAATAATGCCAAGTTTTTTACCATGTTGAACTTGAACTCGTAATAAAATAAGTTGCTCAAGCGCTTGTTTGATTAGTTCTTTATCCGTCGTGCTTGGTGCAGCCGTTTTTAATCGTTTCGCTTGTTGTAAAACAGTGCTTAACATTACAATATCACTGTTTACGATAGCCGCAATGCGATCTAATGATTGTTCAGCGGCACGTAAAGATGGTGAAAAGAGGAATAAAGCACTCAGGAAAAGCGCTGGAAAGAGGGGTTTAAGTAAAAAGAAAGATTTTCTATCGTTGTCATTTTCATTTAAGTTATTCATATCCATATATTTTATCTTCAAGGAAATTATTTGCTTTATTTCCAA
>JAGLDQ010000123.1 GCA_023145535.1 Cocleimonas sp.
GGGGGCGAAATACAGCTTACTGATGCCATTGCTGCACTCATGCAACAAGAGACGGTCAATGCTTTTCATATGTCAGGTAGTAGCCATGATTGTGGTTCAAAATTAGGCTATATGATGGCAAATGTTGAGTATGCGACGCAACATGGTGAATTAGGGGATGATTTTAAAGCCGCATTACGCCAATTTGTGGAGAAAATGGATTAATGTCTTTTGAAGTTGCGATTACTTTTTTTATCGCGATTTTTGTTTTTGGCATTACTCCAGGGCCTGGCGTTTTTGCTATTCTCGCTCGTGCGCTAACGATCGGTGCAAAAGCCTGTTACTCATTGGCGCTGGGTATGGCAATCAGTGATATTCTTTATTTAATCATGGCAACGTTAGGTCTCGCGGTCATAGCAGAAAACTGGAGTGGCTTATTGACGGTGATTCGCTTTATTGGGGCAGCCTATTTGGTCTATTTAGGCTGGAGAATGTGGACAGCAAAAATAGAAACAAATTTTGCTGATGATGACAATGCCAATCCACTTGCAGGTTCGTGGATTTCAGGCTTTATGCAAGGTTTTTTAATCTCTGCTTCCAATCCCAAAGTAATCCTCTTCTATATCGCATTTTTGCCGACCTTTATGGATCTAAGTGTATTAAATCAAGCTGATATTTTATTAGCCAGTGTGTTAACACTGCTTGCTTTAATGCTTGGGCTAATGTTAATTGCCTTTAGCGCCGCATCTGCACGAAAACAGTTTAAATCAGAGCGTGCTATGACGCGATTAAACCACACAGCAGGCATTATTATGATGAGTGCTGGTGTATTTTTAGCTTTGCGGAGATAGCATTATCTTTATGCTGTATGCGCTATAGACTTTTATTGATGCTAGTTGGAGGGTGCTAATGATTCAAATTCCTAAGAAGTTTTTTCAAGTTCATTATATCGCCGCAAGAATTCCTGGGGTTGAAGATCCATCAAATTTGGATAAAGGAGCGAACTGCCAATTATTTGCCTATGAGGTATTGAAGCATTTTGGTCATGTCATCCCCAATTTTCGCTCTAGTGACTTATGGGAAGATGAGACCTGTACAGTAAAGGTTGATGTATTTCTTCCTCTGGACCTCATGCTCTATCATCGTAAGCTCGAATCCTATGGTGCACATGTAGGATTGTATTTGGGCGATGGCAAAGTGATTCATTTAGCACAAACGGTGGGGAAACCTGAGATTATGGATCATGACGATTTTGCTTTACAGGAAAAATATGCTTACTTTATTGGTGCTAAGCGCTTGATAAGAGGCGTTCAGAAGTGAGTTTTTATTAGAGATTATTTTGATGGTTACTTCCTTTATAATTTATTCAATTTAATTAAATGAGGTAAAGCTATGGATTTAGGAGATTATCGTAGGGAGTACACCAAAGACGGTCTTAGACGCAAGGATTTAAGTGACAGTCCTTTTGAACAGTTTGAACAATGGTTTCTGCAAGCAGATAAGGCTGAGTTACAGGATACGAGTGCAATGAGTTTGGCAACGGTTTCTGCTGAAGGTAAGCCGTCACTACGAACGGTTTTATTAAAAACGTTTGATGAAAAAGGTTTTGTTTTCTATACCAATTACAGTAGCCAAAAATCACAGCAAATGGGAGAAAATGCGAATGTCGCATTGCTTTTTCCATGGACGGGATTAGAGCGTCAGATTGAGATTACAGGCAGGGCAGAAAAAATACCAACGGCTGAATCATTCACCTATTTTCTATCCCGTCCAAAAGGAAGTCAGCTAGGTGCATGGGCTTCTAATCAAAGCGCTCCTATTGCTTCGCGACACTTATTGGAAATACAGCTTGGCAAGATAAAAGAAAGGTTCAAAAAAGGAGAGATCCCATTACCTGACTTCTGGGGTGGCTATCGTGTGATACCAGAAAAAATTGAATTTTGGCAGGGTGGGTCAGGGCGTATTCATGATCGTTTTGAATATCGTCGTGTGGATGCGGGTTGGGAAATATTTCGATTGCAACCCTAGTCACCTCAAAGATTAAGCAACACGACGCTACTTACCCATCATTTGATCAATCACCGTATGAGTAACCGCGCTTGCTGCTGCCACACTTATTTTTACGAGCATGGCAGCAACGGTAGTGGGGTTGAAATGGTAGCTTCTATGATTTTCATGCAGTTTTGTTTGCTTAAAAAGCTGATATTTTTATTGCTTATATCTCCAACTCAGGCAAGTGACTACCCGAATCAGTAAAAGAACTGGCTTCGTTCTGATTGCCAATTTGACTGTTGCCAGATGATTTTTCTTCAAAATTAATGCGCCATTCAAGATTGTTTCTTGAGGTCGCATTTTCGGCCGCTTCATCTTTAGAAATGCGCCCATCTTTATAAAGGGCGACTAGTGATTG
>JAGLDQ010000124.1 GCA_023145535.1 Cocleimonas sp.
TTGTTACGTGTAGTCGCGCTGTTTTTGGTTATTTTTAATTTGAAAGAAACGATTAAGTTCCGCTTGAAGTGAGCCTTTGACTAGGTTTAAGCAGAAACCTAGGAGGATGGGGAAGGTAAGGCATCGTTTTCGTGTAAAATTAGATGATTTTTACGGTGCTTCTGAATAAAATCGGTTGATCTAAACGTATTTCTTATATAGGCATAGGTGTTTTTAAAGGGTCGATACTTGCTGTCATTTTAAGGCGCGCCACTTGGCTCAATAAAAAGAATATTATATCCTATAATTCAGATGGTTACCGCTTAAGTTAATGACACTGGACTAACGCCTATTGATGCCTTTATTTCAGCTCGAATTTGTGGTGTTGTACGGGCTTCTGGACGAATAATCATTCAAGAAATCTTCTTGAAGAACTTCTCTTGCCTTGTAAAGAGTACACCGTTTCTTTCTCTAATATGTCCATGACACGGTATCCGACAAGGGTCGAATGTGCGGACATTTAGAGTAATTAGAGGGCGCATCAAATTATAAACCACAAGGTTTCCTAAATTTAGTGATAAATTTTCAGTTTCATTTCATCTTATTGTATTAAAGTAAGCCCATCACCAATAAATAAAAGGAATCAGAGATGAAAAAGATAAATAAAACAGTATTAGTATCCGCGATCACATCATTATTACTTGTTACCACATCGGTTAGTTACGCAAGAGGCTTATCTTTCACCGAAATGGATAGTGACAACAATGGTTCGGTTTCGGAGCAGGAGTTTACTACCGCCAAAGCAAAGCGCATTGCTTCAAGAGCCGCCGAAGGTCGTCAGATGCGAGGGCTGGCTAATGCACCTACCTTTGCAGACATTGATACGAATCATGATAAAAAATTAACGCTTGATGAGGTGAAGAAAATGCAACAGGCTCGTGGTAAGCGAGGGAAAGGTCATGGTCATCGTATGGGTAAGCCACCAAAACCTGTATTTGCGGACTTTGATGCCAATAAAGATCAATTCCTGACCAAGAAAGAATTTTATGATGCACGTAATAAACGAATTGCAGAGCGTGTTAAAGAAGGGCGTAAAATGAAGGGATTAGCCAATGCTCCGAGTTTTGAAGAGATTGATGCGAATAAAGATGGAAAAGTATCAGAGCAGGAATTTAGTGAGTTTGTGATGAAGCATGAGAAACAACATCATCAATCGCATAAAAACAGTAAAATCAATGCTGTTCCTCCTAAAGAAGTGAAGGAAACTACAAACTAAAAAACCAGTGTTTTATTTGGCATCCTTCATCTTTCAGTTGATACTTTATTCTCTTTTGTAGGGTTGGTGGAGTTTACGTAACCGACCAAGTAAACTTTTAGTATAGATGAAGGATGCCTTTTATTTTCATCCTTTTCAAGGGCGCTTAGGGGGATGATGAATCATTAATTCTCAACGAGACAGAAAGGATTTCTAATTTCATGCGACTTTTATTAGTTGAAGATGACAGAGAACTTAGCCAAACATTAGCTCATCAGCTAAAAAAAGAAGGGTTTGCGGTGGATGTCTGCGATAACGGGGTCGACGCTGAATTTATGGGTAATGAAGAGCCATATGATGCCGTCATTTTAGATCTTGGTTTACCGCAACGCGCTGGTTTAGAGGTGCTGAAAAACTGGCGACAAAAGGAGAATAAGGTTGCGGTCATTGTCTTAACGGCGCGTGATGCATGGTATGAACGGGTTGATGGTTTTAAAGCAGGCGCGGATGATTATCTAGGCAAGCCTTTTCATTTTGAAGAGCTATTAGTGCGGATACAGGCCTTGTTGCGGCGTAATCATAATATGCCAGGCGATTCGATAAAAAGTAGTGGTTTGATTCTAGATGAAGCATGCCAACAGATTCGTATTCATGGCGAAGATCCGATTAAATTAACTGGCACGGAGTTTCGCTTATTGCGTTATTTTATGCTGCATCCTGATAAAATTCTTAGCAAAACACGTTTAATTGAGCATGTTTATGAGCAAGACTTTGATAAAGATAGTAATCTAATTGAAGTTTATGTACGCCATTTGCGTAAAATAATTGGCAAGGAGCGTATCATTACTCGACGAGGACAAGGTTACATTTTTGTTGAGCCTGATGTTGGCGAATCAAGATGAAATCATTAGAGCAACAGCTTCAAACAAGTCTGATTGTTGTCATGAGTGTGATATTATTTTCCTTACTGATTGTTGCCAATATCTCCACTCGGAGTATATTACAGGATTTTGTCAGTACGCGTTTAGCACAAGATGCAAAGCAGCTTTTAGCGGTTTTAATTATTGATGCAGAGCCTGCTAGAATAAGATGGCGACGCATCAGCCCTCGTTATAATACGCCCCATTCAGGTCATTATTATGCTATTCGGCTTAGTGATCAACAACATAAAGAAACCCTGCTACGTTCACCGTCTTTACAAGCACATACCCTTCCTACTACCCTTAAAACAGGCTTAACTGAGCTACGACATGGTGTTTCTGGCCCAGAAAGTCAGCGATTAATCGTGTGGACAAAACGCTATTATAAAAATAATCAAGCGGTGACTATCTCGGTTGCAGAAGATATGAGTGCGTTAATGGAGAAGCGTCAACAGTTTAAAATACTCTTTATTATCATGGCAGTGATAGGGTTTGTCTTGATGTTAGTGTTGCAGCGTTTGGTGATTAGGCGTTTATTTAAGCATTTGGATCACACCCGTGATGAAATAAAACAGATAACATTAGGGCAATGTCAGCAATTATCAGAGCAAGTCCCTTCTGAAATATACCCACTCGTTAAAGAATTTAACCATAGTTTGGCTACCATGCAACAACGGTTAGAACGTTCGCGTAACGCCTTAGGGAATCTTGCCCATGCGTTAAAAACACCCCTGAGTTTATTAATGCAAGGGTTAGATAGCGAAGAAAAGAGTGATCTAGCAATGCAGCAAGGAAGAATACAAGCCAAGAAACAGGCAGAGCGTATCCAACAACTCATGGAGAGAGAATTAAAGCGTGCGCGCCTAGCTGGGCTAGGCAATACCGCGCAACGTTTTAATCCTCATGAGGAGTTATCGGTATTAAGCAAAGTGTTAAAACAAGCCCATGGTAAACCAAACCTACATATTACACTGCATATAGAAACAGACGCTCCTCAGTTTGGTGACCGTGAAGATATGCTGGAGCTATTTGGCAACTTATTGGACAACGCGTGCAAGTGGGCATCATCCCATGTTGTTTGCACCTTATCGGTGGGTCAGTCTATCCAGATCATCATTGAAGATGATGGCTTAGGAAGATCACAGGAAGAAATAAGTCATCTTACAGAGCGTGGTGTACGGGTCGATGAATCCATACAAGGTCATGGTCTTGGATTAGCAATTTGTAAAGATATTGTAAAACTTTATGCAGGTAGTTTGCATTTTTCTCGTTCTAAAATATTGGGTGGATTTCTTGTTGAAGTTTTACTTCCGAATGAGGGAAAGTAGCCCAGCACAAGATTATTCGACGTTAAATTGATCGCCAAATACTTCATGTGTGTTGCATCTCGCTTAATATTCTTCCAATGCTATAATTCAGGTTTTTCATTCTCCTATCCCGAAAGAGTATTGATCAGTGGCAATTCCTAAACACGATAAATTAAGACTTCCCATATTACAGCACTTGAATCAATTTGAGCAACGAAAGCTAAAAGAATTTGAAATACCAATAGCACAGCATTTTCAACTGACTGAAGATGAAATTAATCAAGAGTATGCTTCAGGTAATGGCAAAATTCTTTATGATCGCATCTCATGGGCATTAAGTTATTTGAATATGGCAGGGCTGGTGCAAAAGCCTAAACGGGGGATTTATCAAATGAGTTCAACAGGGATTGAACAACTTAAAAAACCAAACAGCTTAAATGGCTATATCACCCAAAAAATTGCCAAACGAACCCCTCATAAAAAAATCAGTGTTGAGAGCAAGCAAGAACAAACACCCCGCGAAGAACTTGCCAATGCTTATCAGATTATCCGTGAAGCAAGATATAACGATATTTTAGACACCATCCTCAATAAAACCCCGCGTGATTTTGAAAAGCTGGTAGTCGAGTTACTACAAAAAATGGGTTATGGCGGAGCAGTCAAAACGGCTGGGCAAGTGACCCAATATACTAATGACAAAGGCATCGATGGTATTATTAAAGAAGATGTTCTTGGCTTGGGGCGTATCTACATTCAAGCCAAACGCTACGCTAGAGATAACGTTATTCCGCGACAAGATGTACAAAAATTTGTGGGTGCATTAGCCGTAGCACAATCTAATAAGGGCGTATTTATCACCACCTCCTACTATTCAAAAGGAGCGATTGAGTATGCTGAAAATCTTAATGGTACAACCACCTTAGTGCTAATAGATGGGGAAAAACTTGCCGAATATATCTATGATTATGGTTTAGGAATGCAAACCAAACAAATTCTTGAAATTAAAGAGCTTGATAGTGATTATTGGGAGGCGATGGATGATGATAGTAAATAAGGATAAAAACGCTTACTTCAATCATTAAACGGGGAGATGAATAAAGAGCAACGAATGAGCGTTCTCAATTTAAAAGACCCTAAGTATTTTCGTCAGCGTTACCTG
>JAGLDQ010000125.1 GCA_023145535.1 Cocleimonas sp.
TGGCTCGCGATACTTTCAGCAACTAACTTAGCATCAAGTTCTGGCTTACGAATTTCTTCAATATTAAGCTTAATATTATTAGCATTTACACCAAGACGCTTCGCAGTCTCTAGGCGTAAACGCTCAATATCTTCACCCTTTTTACCAATTACAATTCCTGGTCTAGCTGTATGAATTGTAATAAACACTGCTTTTGCAGGACGTTCAATTTGGATGCGGCTAACTGAAGCATGCTTTAATTTCTTTTCAAGAAACGCACGAATTTCTAAATCTTTCTGAAGAAATTCAGCATATTCAGCACCTTCGGCATACCATTTAGAACGCCAGTCGGTAGAAATACCTAAACGAATACCTATTGGATGTACTTTCTGTCCCATATTTATACCTAACTATTTCCGTCGCTAGCTTTATCACCTACTGCTAGAGTGATATGGCTCGTGCGTTTCAAAATACGATTTGCTCTGCCTTTTGCACGAGGCTGAATTCTTTTTAATGTAGGCCCTTGATCAACCATAACTTTCGTTACTTTTAGCTCATCGATATCAGCGCCTTCATTATGTTCTGCATTTGCTATCGCAGACTCTAATATTTTCTTAATAATTGCAGCAGCTTTTTTAGAGCTAAACTCTAATATTTCTAATGCTTTATCAACTTGTAATCCACGCACCTGATCTGCTACTAAGCGAGCTTTTTGTGGCGAAATGCGCGAATAACGTAATTTAGCTTGTACTTCCATCACCTAATTCCTATTACGACTTTTTATCTGCACTATGACCACGATAGAGTCTAGTTGGAGAAAATTCACCAAGCTTATGCCCAACCATGTTTTCATTGACCAAAACGGGAACATGCTGCTTACCGTTATGAACCGCAATAGTTAAACCAACCATTTCGGGTGAAACCATTGATCGACGTGACCATGTTTTAATAGGCTTGCGATCATTCGTTTCAACAGCTTTTAAAACTTTAGCCATCAAATGATGATCGATAAACGGACCTTTTTTTAGAGAGCGTGGCACTGTTATTACCTCTTATTACTACGACGACGAACGATTAATTTATCTGTGCGCTTATTCTTACGAGTTTTATAACCCTTTGTAGGCGTACCCCAAGGAGAAACTGGATGTCTACCACCCGATGTTTTACCTTCACCACCACCATGCGGATGGTCAACAGGGTTCATAACCACACCACGAACCGTTGGTCTGATACCGCGATGTCTTGAAGCACCTGCTTTACCAAGCTTAGTTAATGCATGTTCTGAGTTACTAACTTCACCAATGGTTGCACGGCAATTAGAAAGCACCTTTCTCATTTCACCTGAACGCAAGCGCAAAGTTGCATAACGCGCATCACGCGCAACAAGCTGAGCTGATGTGCCAGCACTACGTGCCATTTGAGCGCCTTTAGCTGGCTTTAATTCAATACAATGAATAACCGTTCCAACAGGAATGAAATTAATTGGTAGCGAGTTTCCAGCCGAAATTGAAGCATTCTCACCGGATAGGATTGGATCACCAGCTTTCACACCCTTTGGTGCAATAATATAGCGTCTTTCTCCATCAGCATATTTTAACAAGGCAATATTAGCCGTTCTGTTTGGATCATATTCTATATGCTCTACAACAGCAGGAATATCATCTTTAATACGCTTAAAATCTATAATCCGATAGTGCTGCTTATGCCCGCCACCAATATGGCGCGTAGTGATACGACCATTATTGTTACGACCACCTGATTTGCTTTTCTTTTCCAACAAAGCCTTGTGTGGCTTGCCTTTATGCAAATCTTTATTTATTACCCTAACCTGATGCCGACGACCTGGCGAGGTTGGTTTCATCTTAATAACTGGCATAATAATTAACCTTTACTCTGCTGATACATCAAGTTTTTGACCTTCAGCCAATCGAACATAGGCTTTTTTCCAGTCTTTACGCTTACCTGCTCTACGTCCGAAGTTCTTCGTCTTTCCTTTAACAGAAACAGTGCGAACATTGTCAACTTTAACTTCAAACAGTAATTCTATCGCTTGCTTAATTTCACGCTTAGTAGAGTCAACAGATACTTTAAAAGCATGCATGTTAGACTGCTCACTTTGCATTACAGATTTTTCTGTAACATGAGGCCCGAAAACCACATGATATAAACGTTCCTGATTCATGCTAACCACTCCTGAATCTTGCTTAGTGCATCTGAGGTAACCACAACTTTATCGTGAGAAACTAAACTCAAAGGATTTAAACCTGAAACGCTTGAAGATTGACAATATGGGATGTTACGAGATGACAAGTAAACATTAGAATCATCTTCCAATGTAACTAGCAATGCGCCTTTATCCGCTTTAACGCCACCAAGAAAAGACACCATCGCCTTTGTGTCTGGCTTATCCATGCCAAAACCATCAACAACAACAAAGCGCTCTTGTCTAACTAACTCTGAAAGGATTGATCGCAAAGCAGCACGATACATTTTCTTATTTATTTTCTGTGAATAATCACGAGGACGTGCAGCAAAAGTTACACCACCTTTACGCCAGAGTGGGCCACGTGAAGTACCAGCTCTTGCTCTGCCCGTACCTTTTTGACGCCAAGGCTTTGCCCCGCCACCACTCACATCTGATCTGCTTTTTTGTGCTTTAGTACCCGCTCGTGCTCCAGCTTGGTATGCCACAACCGCCTGATGTACTAATGATTCATTAAAATCTTTTGCAAAAACAGCATCATCAAGATCAACCGAACCACCGTCCGCTATATCAACTTTCATCGCTATTACCTTTTAACCTTAACTGCTGCTTTAACAGAAATATCACCACCCGTAGCACCTGGTACCGCGCCCTGAATGAGTAACAAATTCTTATCTAGATCAACTCGAACAACCGTTAGATTTTGCGTTGTTGTTCTAACGTCACCCATATGCCCTGTCATTTTTTTACCTTTAAAAACTCGACCTGGTGTTTGGTTTTGACCGATAGAACCGGGCGTTCTGTGATTGATTGAGTTGCCGTGAGTCGCATCCTTACCAGCAAAGTTATAGCGCTTTAACACACCGGCAAAACCTTTACCTTTACTCGTACCGGTCACATCAACTAACTGACCTTCTTCAAAAATGTCAACTTTAACTTCTGATCCAAGTTCAAAATCTTCAACATTATCAATTCGTGATTCGCAAATTTGAGAACCAGCTTCAATATTTGCTTTTGAAAAGTGACCCGCTTGCGCTTTATTCACTCTTGAAGCTTTCTTAGAACCTGCAACCAACTGAACAGCGGTGTAACCATCAACTTCTAAAGATTTAACCTGTGAAACCTTATTAGGAGCCATCTCCAAAACTGTGACTGGCGTAGCAGAACCATCCTCATTGTATATCCGAGTCATTCCAACCTTGCGACCCAGTAGACTGATTGCCATTTAACACCTCATTCCGAAACACTTAGCAAGACAGATATTCTCTTAACACGAAATTCGCTTTTTTAGCGAAATTAACTTTTATATCTGCTTGGATAAAAACGGCTCAGAACGTAGCTGAGCCGAGAAAGGCGCGCATTATGCCAGACATGCTGACGATAGGAAACCTATAATTCACTTTTTTTATAAATTATATTTTTTCCTAACTAATACGCCTTAATTTAATTTGATTTGCACATCAACG
This sequence comes from Cocleimonas sp., assembly GCA_023145535.1. Lineage (GTDB taxonomy): Bacteria > Pseudomonadota > Gammaproteobacteria > Thiotrichales > Thiotrichaceae > JAGLBW01. The sequence continues at coordinate 3,649 of JAGLDQ010000125.1, forward strand.
CCTGCCGCTAAATCTAGCTTCATTAGCGCGTCAACTGTGCGTTCTGTCGGATCAACAATATCCATCAAACGCTTATGTGTGCGAATCTCGTACTGATCTCGCGCATCTTTATTAACGTGTGGAGAAATCAAGATAGTAAAACGCTCTTTTCTGGTTGGCAAAGGAATCGGCCCCTTTACTCGCGCGCCAGTACGCTTTGCTGTTTCTACGATTTCACTCGCCGAACGATCGATTAGCTTATGATCAAACGACTTAAGACGAATACGGATTCTTTGACCTGACATATTTAATACTCAGTTAAACTATTTATAAACTACATAGGAAGCGAAATAACAGCATTTAAAAGCCACTACTGCGGTTTTCTTCAAGCTTTACTCAACTACCTTCGCAACAACGCCCGCACCCA
>JAGLDQ010000126.1 GCA_023145535.1 Cocleimonas sp.
AATCTGAGGAACACCAGCAACAGTGCTACCAATCATCTGTGTAATAATTGCAGGCATCTGTGCATTATACCCACGTGTATCAACAAATCTTAGTAAAGCAAAACCATTCTCTTTTTCAAAAATAGTACCCACTTCCAAGTCACGCATTATTTCAACTTCATTTCTGCCAACAGGAATAGTTGAATCCCATGGAGACACTGTATAGTCAATGCCATGCATTTTCTCATGCTCATTAAATACATTGTAAATAAAGGAGAATGTACCAAAATTAGTAGCGGTATCACGCCAATATCCATCATCATTGCCAAGTTGTACTAACACTCTTTTATAAGGTTGTGTAATAACAAGCTGGTTAGTAACCGAGTCCGCATTAAAGGTATAAGCAGTATTCACAACAGAAAATGCTTTTGCATCATCACGAATCCCTTGCTCATTATATAAAGCCCACTCTACATCCTGAAAGTTTCCACTAATATCCACTTTATTTCCTACAATTCTCCTATCTTGTAAGTTAGCAATCTCACCTTCCGTCCAAATAATTTTATTTTCAGAAGTAAAGTTTTTAATTGCTTTTGCAGGAAGAATCATATCTCTTGGTGCATTGGTGCCATTATAAAGCCTTACCGTACCGGAGAGATGCTCACCCACATCACCAAAGAAATTACCTGCTTTAATATCAGTATCTGTTCTACAATTCTCCGCTTGATTAGGTGCAGCAATACTATAATTTTCAATACTAGAATAGGTGTTTGTACCTGTAGCACTGCTAGAAATAATTGTATTTCGTATATAAGTACCTTGTTCCATTGCATTTCTATGACCAATACGCCAGCCAGGACGGCAAATATCTAATTCACGACGGTAATTTGCAAATAATCTCGCATGTTGCTTATGATAACGTGAGTCATGAGAATCAAGATCATCAGTATCACCCTTCGCCTGTGCCATACCATAAACAACAACATAACCACTTTCTGGTAGCTTATTAGGATTATTGCTTCCTGGAGCAACAAATGGTGTCGCTTTAGAGGCAAAATCATCATCATCTATATCATTAAGGTTACTACTAGGGGATGGAACACGACGAACAATAGAACCATCTTCAGAGGTAAGTTTGCCATTTTCTATTTTAAAACGTACCACATCGGCTGCCGATAAATAGACATTGAAGTCCAACACTTCAAATGAATCTTTACTTCGATAAACCGCAACCTTGGCAACAATTGCATGGTGCTTACTCGTATTTCTTACCACAAACTCCGTCCCCCAATCATCTTTTTGATTGAAAAAAGGAAAGACCAAAGCATCGCCACGATTAGAAACATCATAAAGTGCAGGATTTGTCGAAGTATGTGGTTTTACAGAATAAAGTCTCAAGCCTTCATCTGCTTCTTTTGGAGGGTGAGCATTTGCAGTAACCGATGGTGTCACGCCAGTCAGTGGCAGTAAGTTTCCTTGATAAGCCGCTTTACGACTACTTCCTGGTACTAAAATAGGCCCATCTGTCGCATTAGCAGAATTAGAACCTGTATTTGTTCCAGAGGTATCAAACGCCATAACGCTAGAACTTGTAACCGCAGCAAGAACCGCCGCAATAGACATTGAAAGTATTTTTTTTCTCATTTTTTATCCTTCTTTTTTTATTATTGATTTATGGTTGTTATTATTTTATTGATTGACTATACAAGTATAACAATCAAACTCTTAATCTATGACAAGTAATTGATAATCGGTACATACCTAATCCAGCTTTACACCAAAGATAAGCACTAATGATCCCCCAGGTGCAACACTAATACTCGCGCCATTCACGCTGCCCCCTGAAATATCACCTTCCGTACCTGCCACACCGCCAACAATATTCCCTGCCACAGGAGTGACGGTCGGTGAGCCAAAGAACTGAGTAAAGGTAGGGGCCGCATCATCAATACGCGCATTATTAACGGTCGTAACGCCCGTATTGATGGCTGTCAAACGGTAAACAACGCAAGCACCTGGTTCTACTTGAAATGCAGTCGTTGAAAATGCGCCATCTGCACTACCATCACAAAGCGCATCGACGGCTTGCTCTTTTATGATGCGCATTTTAGACGTGCTAACAGTGGTAACATCTTGTGCTTGATCCCTTAATAGCGCACCTGTACACGTATTGACATCACCATTATCTGGATAACCTTGAACGGTTAGTGTTTGCGTGTTTTTCAGCCCCATCGCGGCGGTTCCTGGAGCAAATAACTTGATTAAGATCGGGAAGCTTTGACCAGCTGCCAGTGTTTGATCACCTAATGGCGTGTCCCCTGCATCCAGTTGTCCATCTTCATTAACATCTTTATAAAGTACCGATGACCAGCCTGACTGAGGATCTAAGTCCTCTGAGGTCACATTAATACATTCCAATGCTGTATTGCCATTATTGGTAATGCGATGCGAGTAAACAACAGACCCACCGGGTTCAATCTGTCCGATCTGATCGGGTGCCATGCTTAAGGCGGGTTGTTCGACCACTTTAACGGCATCATGCTTAATATCAAATACATTGGTAAGACGGGAATACACCTTAAAATAGATAGGATGCTCAGTACCATCAGCGACCGCATTAGCAGGAGCGGTGACCACCGCGCACATTAGTTGACTAGCACCCGCTGCAATACTATTAGTAACACTAGAAGCAGCGCCCAGTGTTGAACAATCTGCATTGCCACCCTCATGATAAATAGCGATTTTCCAACCAGCTTCTACAGTACCTGCTTCAAATGGATTCTTAATACTATATTGCAATTCATAACTGCCACTGGCATCACTGGTATTATTAACAAACAGCTTAAACACAACCTGCCCACTTGGCACAATATTTTCTGTAGTAACGGCACTACCTTCTGGCCCAATGCCAACACCATCTGCCGCAACAGCTCCTGATGCAATATCTTTATTATTGGTTAAATCAACTGAATCACTCGTTATTTCTCCTAAATAATCCGTAACGGTATTTGATATGCTGCTATCAATAGAAGAACTGGCTGTCTTTGTTAGTTCAAAACCTGCCCCATTATTATCACCTGATGCGTTATTGGGAAGTATCGCTTTTAAAACCACTTTATAACTCGCATTAGGTGCCATTATTCCCGTATCAACCGTACCATTATTATTGCTATCCATTAAAGGGGTAAAGCCATCCGACTGGAATAATTGAAAGACAGTACCAGCGGGGAACGTGTCATTCACCTCATCCATTGTCATATCAAACACATCATCACTATTGCCTGTATTGCGGATAATATTATCAAAAATCACCGTTGACCCTCGACTAGCGGTATCAACAATAAAAGAATCACGAGTCGTTCCTCCTTTATTATCAGCACCATCCTCTGGGTTTGTTGTTGACCCATTGGCAATAACATTAGGCTGTTGAAGAATTTCAAAGGGAACTTGATTGGTGTTGACAGGGGGTATCGTGGTTGAACCTGTCTTATAAGAAAATTCTGCAATATTGACTAATGTAGAGGCCGATAATCCTGTTGCAATATCCACTTCAAAGGTTACTTCACCTGAAGCACCAGCGACAACTTGTGCAATGACGGCGGATACATTCGTCTCACAACCCGCCTCATACGCACAATATTTAATCGTATTGGGCGCAGTGCCTTGTGCATCGTTGTTATCAGTATCCGATAAAGTAGTCCCCGTACCCGTTTCACTCCAGTATGCAGCGCCTGAGCGGTACACCATGCCTGTTGGCAAACTGTCAATTAAAGTAACCTCGGTAGCCGTTTCCACCCCTTTATTTTCATAGCGTAATGTGATGGTATAAGGGCCACTTGGCGATGTACCCGCGTTAGCACTCATACTTTTTACCACATTAATGACGGCATCATCAGAAACAAAGATGGTATCTGTATTGGTTTTTTCAATAACCAAATCAGTGGGGGTCTCAACAAAAGTACTCGCACCTTTTATCGTTAATTTCCCTTGTTCTCCACTATTCGCGTTTGCTGGAACTTCCGCACCAATAACAAAATAGAAGGACTCATCAGCGGCTAAAACATCGGTTGCTGTAATCGGCGTTGTATTATCAGGAAGACCATCCTTATCTTTATCAGCGTAGATCAATACCTTAGCCAAATCAAAATCATAATTATCACCCCCAACATTTGCAACGGTTAAAGCATACGTATCAACACCATTACCTGTGTTGGTTAATACATGCGGCAAATACACCACATTACCAACGACTCCATAACGTGTTTGATCCTGAACCAGCTCCATTGCACCGACTTGCTGTATGAGTGTTTCTACAACATTTGAAGTCGCTGTTTGTTCTACCCCATTTGCATCCTTATACGTTGCACTTGCCTGATTCTGAATCAAGGTACCCGCAATCGGTGATTTGGCATGAACCGTAAAAGATAACAGCATACTGAAAACCAAAAACCAAAGGATGAAGGTTTTATTTTTAGGGTGATACTTCATGATTTTGTCTCAATTATTATTATTTTTCACAAACCTGTTCTGGTTAGCTTATAAGCGTAGCGAGATAACATAACCTGATAATTTGCTTTTCCTGATGTTGGGTCAGTTTTATGACAACACCTAAAACCAATCCGATCTGCAATTCAACACGCCATCCTAACGCACAGGTCCTGGGGGGTTAAATTTAGATTGTTTAGGTTGTATTTCCAAGGCTAAAGGACGACCTTTCTGATCCAGCAACATTAATTCAACACGACGGTTGATACTACGCTCTTGGACTGACTGACCAAGAATAGGCAGCTCTTCTCCCAAGGGTGAAACACGGATTCTTTGTTTAGCAATACCATGACCCACTAAATAATGAATAACAGTATTTTGCCGTCTTACCGCTAAACGACGGTTATAAGCATTAGAGCCTTTAAAATCAGTAAAGGATTGTATGTTTAATTTCAAATGCTTATGCCGACGCAATACGCTCACATCGGCATCTAAACGCTTCTGTTCTGCCTTCGTCAATGTTGCCAAATCAAACCCAAAATATACGGCAGGCTCCCAACGAATCCCACGTATAACCTGACGATCAACTTTATTCACGACTTTAGTAACAACCTTCGTTTTATATTTCGTCTTATACTTTACGATCACTTCTTTTTTTATTTTAACTTTTTCAACAATCTTCACCCGCTCAACTATTTTGACTTTAGGCTGTGGTATTTCACAATTTTCATCATATTCAGCATACAGCGCATCAGTACTAGTACAACCTGATAAGGCAATACTGATTGCAGTAATCATCAATAATTTAGAGTGTGGTTTTATAACTGGATTATTATTTTTCATTATTATTGCCCTTATTATAATTGTCCTAAGACGCTAACCAAGCACTAGAATCCCCGCAAAAATCACAGCAACATCATAAGGTGAGACCGTTGAGATTTTTAGTCGATTTTAGTTTTTAGTCAACCTCCTAGCTTGTTACTTGTCATCGGTATTGTGAGGAATAAAACACAGACGACACTTGAATGACTTTCCTAGAACCATGAGCCAAAGATGTCTTTTATCGCGTTCTTGCTACCCGATGCTTCAACGCCATTGTTAGGGATCGCAGCTGACTCACCGGGCATCTCAACTCGACTTCTATCGTGTTGCTTTTCACCGCTTAACCAACCAAGATTCTTCTCGTCAAACTTGTACTGCATGCCAACATAGACACCTTGTTTGTTATAGCCTTCACGATCAAGGTCATTATCTTCAAAGCCTTTAATGTTATACCCTGCACCCACCCGTATATTTTGCTTAACGAGATAATTAATCCCTAATCCTGCCGCGTACTGCTTCTCTCTTAATCCATCCGTCGCTAATATACCGCCATGAATGTCGGCATCAAAGCGCTTGTTAATATCCCAGATCAAACGTCCATCAGCCAATGAAGTATCGGTACTGACATCCACCCCCCCGTTAGAACATTTCTCATACTTGCTACCTAAACGTCCTGAAATAGAAACCGATTCACTGATTTGATAACTTTGATGGGTCGACAAAATATGCTTATTACAATCATCGGCGGCATTAAAACCACGCTCTAATTTATTTTCATAGAGGAATAACATGCTGTGCTT
>JAGLDQ010000127.1 GCA_023145535.1 Cocleimonas sp.
TCAGCCGAGACATTACCCTTGCGCTGACCTATATTAATCGGTGCTTTAGCCCCTAAAATAACGGTATTAAAACGATCACTATCGGCTGAGTTTTTCTGCCTAATATGCCGTGCTCCCGCTTTTAGCGTCACTTTTCCTGCTTTAATATCAGCGATGACCCCCACACTTTGCTCTACGGCATCTTTACTCAAGCTTTTTGAATGCAACGCTTCCACATTAATCCCAACGTCCTTAGAAACCCGCTGACGATGTGCAATACGCAACTCCTCACGATCAGCCGTTACGCCACCCGCCTGATTATCATAGTTTTTATCAGCACGGCCATAGGTTAAATTGGTTTTGCTACTGGCACTCCATTTTTGCTCCACTCCGATACGTACTGCCTTACCCTTGTCTTTACTGATCGCTTGATGCGATAGCATCGCCGCACTAGCGGTAATACGTGTGTCGTTATGTTTATATTCTCCTGAAATACCCGTAATTTTCTTACCTTCGGTTTTATTATCATCATAAGAATGGCTCACACCAATGTTCAGCGCTTTATTCACTTGATGATTTAAACGCACACCTGCAACCGTGTATTTTTCAGTATTCCCTTCCAAATCATAGGAAACACGGATATAAACAGGGTTCTGTTTGTCATCGATGGTAGGAATGGCATCAGAAAAGCTTAAATCGCCCGTTAGATCATCCAGATTATAGTCACCAAAACGACTTAATTTGCGGATATTAATAACTACACCTGGGTTATCACGTGAATACGTCACGACTTCAATCACTTCACTATTACGAATCAATGGATGACGATCTAAACGATAGTTAAGCGCTGTACCCTTGCCACGAATCTCTTCATTAGCGATATGATTATCTTCAGGACGCGACACATAAGCCTGTACCCGTGTTTTACCATTATCCAAAATACCATTAACACCCGTTAAACTACGCTGTACACGCGCGACGCTATCGTGATTGGTTTTTGAGTCAGTTAGATAATCACCATACATGACGCTATTTTTATTTTTTTCTATCTTAGCGTATAACTTACTGCGGCTTTGTGCGTCATAACCTCGCCTTGAATCATCACCATAAACAGGATATTGACTATTCGGATTAATATCACGGAAGCGTTCACCTTCCGCCTCTTTATCCGAATCATACGATAAGGTTAAATGGACATCACCTTTAATGCGGCCTTTCATAAACATCGCGGCACGACCATGACGCTCAATCTTATTTTGCTGTGAAGCGGGTGCATTCGCACGATTATTAAAGATGTTTTTACTCGCTCCCAGCTCAAAAATACCAACAGCCATTAAAGGACGCATGGGGGCTGTTTGTACGACCTTAAGCTCCGCCTTCATTTTTCCATCGGAAACGCGTAAAGTAATATCGCCCGTATGCTCTGAACTGCGTAGATGCACCACACGTTGCCCATTCATCACCCGCACCTGATGTCCTGGTGTCTGATCTTGAATATCACGTTCAACCCAACTACCATCCGTCGTTTCAAGTGTTACAAAGTGAACCCCACGTGCTGCATAACCATTGGAGTCAAGCAATTTAATCGTCAAGGGCAAATAAGAACGCCCTCCATCGGCCGCCAACTCATCAGCATTTGCACTAAAGCTCATGCTTTTTGCCATGGCTGGTCGTCTAAAGATACCTTTAACCAAGGTACGTGAGTTACCAAAAGAATCCTTAGCAAACACTTCTACCTGATTTTCGCCCTCTTTAAGCGCTACGCCATACCAAGCAACAATCTGGGCACGTTCACTGCGATTCTCAATGCGCTCACCAATTTTAGATTTTGGAATATTTTTACCATTAACCCGTAATGTTGGTTTCATCCCTGCTCTAACAATCACCATAAAGCGACCATCTAAACTAATATCATTCTTTGGCCATAACCATGTACCTGCTTTTGCCTGCTTTTTAGTAATTGTTTTTACTAGTGTTTTAGGACGCAACATACCATCACCACTTTGCGGTGACTCTAAGCGATCCAAAACGGCATCAGGCAGACGCTCATAAATTGTGGCTACAATTTTTGTTTTAAGTTTTGCTGCCTTAAATTTCTGCTGCAATCCTTCCATTGCCTGTCGTTGTAAGTTAAAGCCAAAACGTAGTGAGTAGAAATCACCAGCTTTATAAATAAAACTATGGTATTTCGCGACTTTAGGTAACGTAGCACGGATGGTTTCAGCTTTCGCTTTATCTGCATAACGACCTAATTGTAACGAGTACCCACGATTGATGCCTTTACCAGCGGCTATTTTTGCCTTAATGGAACTGCTAATAAAGCCAACCGTACCACTGGACAAGTCGCCATCAGCCCCTGTCTTTTTACTGAGATCACTGTTAACAGACTCATTATTAGGATTATATTTAGACGCATGATCTAGCATCCAGTCAGTACGTCCATTATTACGTGACATAATCTGTTCAAACACAATTTCTGGTTCTTCTTTAGGACACTGTGCCGCAAAATCTGCACGATGATAACCCCCTCGCTTCATATCCACTAAACGACTATCGGCATCCGCCATATGACGGTTATCCAATGGCTTAAGACGAATGCCTTCGGGTAAAGTAATCGGATCAACTTTAACCACATGGTTTCCTCGTTTTATGCCATAAAGACTGTATTGACCATTACCATCGGTAACCACCCATGTGCCATCTTCAAGATACAACTTTACGCCACCGATTGGCCATTCACCTTTAGATTGAATATTGGAGCAATCCGCGTCGACATAAATTTTACCAAAGATAATCCCGTTATCGCCTAGAATACCCGCTTGGCTTACCTTAACTTTTGCGGTTGCTTGGTTAGAGTGAATAAAATAACTCGTTTCTGTACGCCCCACCGCTTTAGCGGTATTGACACCATCACTATCAATCGCACCTGCTGATATTCTCAGCTTATAGGTCAGCGTGTGCGATTTTTTATCCAACACTCCCTTGGCCGCTGTTTCGACAAAAGGAAGATCGGTAAAGGTTAAATTTGGGCCTGGTGCGCCAGCGGGATCATTGATGGACTTTCCATCGAGTAAAGCGCTACCCTCCACATATCTAAATCCATAGGGAAGGCGATCTTCTATTTTTACCGCATATAGATTCTTTTCTGCGTGATTAGCAATACGGATTGAATACGTTGCAAAATCGCCAATACTTGCATTTGCTGAAGCAACGCTCTTTTCAATCACCAACGCATTACCAACACCTGGGATGGGATCAAAAGGAATATCGGCAACAAGGAGTGATTCCAACTTAAAAATACCATCACCCGGCGTTCCATAAAAACCATCCTTACCATAAGAATACTGATTGACAGTACGATCAATAAAAGACTCCGGTGGCATTTTACTGGGGAAGGTATAACCCTTAGGAGGCGTTACATCAATATAGTAATAACCAGGATATAAAAACGGAAACTGATATTTACCATCTTCTTTTGTCGTTTGAATGGGATAAGGCTGATCCGTCAAGGGATCAATCGCAATATTACCGTCAGGCGTTCTAACAATCACACTCGCACCTTTCACAGGGCCATTAAAAGCCGCGTTAAAGACCACTCCCAAGGGATCAATCAAAGCGGCATCTTTTAATAAGGTACCCATACCCGGATCATCAACGGTTACTTGAATACGCCCATCAGGACTGCCTTGCAACGTACAATTTGCATTAACAGTATTATTATAGATAATGCTTGTATCACCAGTTGGACAAGTGCCACCCGCACCCTTTTCTGACGCGCTTAATCGAATAGGACGGACTGCTCTAAATATCCCTGTATTTGGCCCTGTTTCTTTAACAATCACATACAAGGTATCGCCTGTACCCGACGTTATTTTTACGGTATGAACTTCCGCTTTATCTTCATCGGCATTTAAACCACTCGAATGAACCTCGATATAGACACCATCGCGGGCAGGCTGATAATCATCACTGCCATTATCAAGACGATAAAATGATGCATCTTCAAAATCTTTATCGGTCGTAAAATTAGGGGCTTGCTGTGCTTTTTTGAGATCTAATATAGGGGTTAAAAAACGAATTTTTGCATCATCTTTACTTCCTTCTCCATGGCTACCTTCGCCGTCTTTTCCACCATCACTCTCAGGTGTTAGCGTAATACAAACACTATTACTGGTAAATTCCTCATCTTCCCCATCACTTAACACCGCACGAACGGAAGCCGTATGGGAGGTGATTTTGCTACCAGCTGTTAACTGATAAATTAACTTACCACTTTGATTTTTTTGCATTTGTGACGTGGGTAGATATAAACCAATTTTGCTGATGACATCACGACCATTCCACGTATCAAACTTAATCCAACGATTCGTCGCTTCATTAACGGCTAACTGAACCAATAAAAGAGTATCAACAGGTACCGATATTGGCCTAGGTGTTTTGTGTAAAACCAAGTTGGATAAAATGACATCTTCTAGCACAACGCCTGACAATAACTCACTATCAATAACAAACTCTTTTGCCGTTGGCTCTTTGCTACCATTGTTGGTGAAATTAATCGTAAATTTAACAATATCATTCGGTTTTATTGGCGTGCCACAAACAGGACCTACCGTTTTATTAATTGATATATTAGCCCCTTCAATTATTTCGACTTTATCGATATTATGCTTAATAAGATCAGGATTTTTAGGAGGAAAAACAGAGACTCCCAGTCGATACTCCTCACTAGCAGTGTCATTTATTGAGGTTGTTCCTTGTATCACAAACTGAAAAATACTGCTCGATGCCAAGGGTGGAATTTGGTAGCAAGTTTTATTTGCACTAACGGGATCACAGGCAACACTGGGTAATTTTGTCTCACCCATATCAACAATACCATTACCATTGCTATCTTCATACGCTGATAAGCGACCTAAATCACCCGAATCATTCTGATGCTGTGAAACCTGTAATTGGTATGACGAAGTGATATTACCGATATTTTTGACACGATGCGGTAATGCAACCGTCTGACCAGAACTAGCATAACGATGATTGTCATCTTCTAGTAATAAGCCATATTGCTCAGCCACCACAATTTGTGACAAATTAGAAAGCAGTCTTTTTACCAAGCCATCCGCTGTATCAAACCAAGAGATTTCTGCCCTGTTAGTAATTGTTATCCCTGCTGGGGCTATTTCAGCCTTTGCAGGAGCAATGAATACCAACATAATCAGCAATAATGAAAACAGGTACTGTACCTGCCCATATTGAAATCGTGAAAAAGCCCGCATTTTTATCACCATTATTTATTTTTATTATTATCGTTGTGAATCATCAAAATACAGTGACTCACAATAAACCCCACCATGAAGACTCTGACAATGATCTTCAGAGTCTTCATGGTAAAGCTTTTAATGTTAGTAAAGTGCGCCTGCATACCAGAGCAACACTCCAGCGATAACAAACACACCCTAACTAGATCAATCCTCACAGCTTACCAGTACTGTGAGATAAACCGATTACTCTTCAACTGTTACTGTAAAGCGAACTACTGAAGTTTCACCTGACTTCAATTCCCCCCCTTTTTTAGCCGCCGCATCAGAATTTGCACCGAGGTAATAAGTAACCTTATTTCTAGTAGAATCATATTCAGCCGCATCAGCAGGAATCCCACCAATAGCATCTGTCATCGTTGCACCATCAATTCGCAATGATCCTGCAAAGTACTCGGTATATGCTGGAATGGAGTCATTGACAATAACATTTTTAACTAAGGTATCACCTTCGTTCTTAGCTAATATATTCCAAATAACACATTGTCCAGGTTCTACTTTTGCGCTCTGAATTTCAGCATACGAGTTAGGATCATCTGCTGTGTTATCACAGTTTGAGTCTAGTGCAACCGTTTTAGTTAAGCGTACCTGACCCAAAATCACATTTGTATTATCTTCTGCTGTACTACGTACCGTTTCTGCAACACCAGGGTCAGTGACTGTTAGTTTAGTCGTATTCATTTCGCCTTGAGCCGCATCAGAAGGAGCAAAAACTTTATCAATAACATTAATATACTGACCAGGCTTTAATGGAAACTCAACCTTCCCATCCGTATCCGTATCCGTCAGCGTCACGATGTCTATTGTTCCATCAGGGTTATGAACTTCGACCTTATCACCCACTTTCAAATTGGTTAACTCAACTAATGTACCATCCTCCTTCTTAATTAGCGTTCTAGCACTCCAATCAGGGTCAGTATTCTCTGAGGTTAACTCGACTGCCTCGTCAATATTGCCGTTATTAGCTAACTTATGTGGATAATCCATCGTACCACCTGGCTGAATCTGGTTTTGCCCATCAGGTGTAATTTCGATCGACTTAAGATCAGCAACATCAACCGCATGTGAGATCGTATCTTTACGGACACTATCAACCGCAGAGGTGACAGAGAAGTCAATAACGTAGTCTTTATCGCCATCAGTACCCGTTAAATCACCTGATAAATTGCTCGCGGCATTATCTGGTGTTGAATCGGTTACATCATGCCCATCCACATCATCGGCACGATCTGAATTAGCTAATGCTTGTGATGGCAGGCTTGATAGCGTGATAATCGCATCATACTTAAACGTTCCACTTGCGGGTATAAAGGGGGTTGAAGTAATGGTATCGCCATCACCCACACCGCCACTTCTATCTTTAAAGACAACACTCCAGCCATCAGGTAATTTATCAAAACCTAGTAAAAATGAATCAGGGCTACCCGCTTCATTAGCGACTTCCATCGGGAAAACAACCGTTCCGCCAACCTGACCCTCTTTTAATAAAATAGGTCCTTCATTATGTGCATTCGCCGTACCTTCATCATTAAATCCAGCATTGGGTTGATTACCATCATCCACGGCAACAATCGCCGATAAATCAACAGCGGGTGCTGTAATCTCCCCTAATGTCAAGGTTGTCTCATCGAACTGCTTACTGCCCGAGGCGGCAGGGTCTTCTGATGAGGTCGCTTTTAAGGTGGCTGAACTTGTCGTTGCAGGTTTTGAAACACCCGAAGGAAGGTCTGCTTTTACAACAATTTTCTTTTCAGCACCTTGCTCTATCACACCGGTATCAGGCACATTATCGCCATCACTATCGGTTAATTGCACCGTGCCATCAGCATTCCAAAAAGTGAAAACAGTACCTTCTGGGAAACCTGTTGTGGCTGGATCTGGATTAGCGATGCTTAAATTAAACTTATCATCACCATTACCTGTATTTTCAATCGTATGGGTAAAGACAACCGTATCACCTGCTGCAATCGTATCGACAAGCTGAATATCATTATCACCTGAGTTATCAGTGACGGTATCTGTATTATCATCAGCACCATCATTGACACCAGAAGTCGCTACCGCATTGACGATGCCATCATCGACCGCAATAACACCATAGATTTGTGGTACTTCATCATGCGTCTTATTTGACGTGGGGGGATTGGCAGGAGGATTTATAGTTGGATCATTAGGATCAGTGTCTTCAAATGCAGTAAACTGATTATCAATATCCGCCCCAGCCGCCCATGTCTCATTATAATTAACCGCATAGTTAACAGAAACAGTGGTATTAGGCGCAAGGTCAACATCCAGTGCATGAATCACTTTTGTTGTATCCACCGCACCATCACCATCAAGATCAAGCCCCAATGTTGCCTCATCTGTCTCAACAGCAGCTTTATCGTTGGTATCTAAAAGACCATTCGTCACAATTGAACCGACAACTAATGTTGTTTGAGTATCTAAAGTACCATCACCATTGGTATCCACCTTGGGCAATACATCAAGAATATCGACATTGGTCGCTGTCGAGCTCCCTGTATTTTTAACCGTTAAGGTATAAGTAATTTTCTTATTCACTTCATCAAAAACAGACTCTTTATTTAAGACAAGAATAGGACCACTGCCCACCGTTACTTTGTCATTATTGGTCGCCGAAGCATCATCTGAATCATTATCGCCATTATCGCCATTATCTTTAACCAGTGCACCTGTTGCTGCCGACGTTGCCGTTAATTCAATATTAGCCTCATCACCATCGACGGCGGTACTAGGAATAATGTAAGAAACAACAATACTACCCGTCTCACCCGCCGCCAATGTTAACGCTGTAATTTCAGGCTCTCCTGCATCGGGTTGTCCATTACTATTCGTATCTTTAAAAATTTTCACAACAGGAGCAACAATAGCAACTCCAGCTTTATCGGTAATGACGGGCGTTGCTAATGCATAAGTATCCTCAACATTACCAATATTTTCTAATGTATGTGGGAAATAAACGGTTGAACCTGGTGCGGCGGTTAGCGCCTTGTCATTTTCTAATGTCGCCCGATACTGCTCTGCCACCGTAATAATCGCCTCATTAGACTGAGCGGAATATGTATTACCATTTTCATCTTCATAGGTAACCGTTGCGAGGTTTTTGATCTCTGTTCCTGCTAACGGTGCGGCTGCCTGAGCGATACCTGCTACTGTTGTCGCAGCGAGTGCAAATGCTACCCAACGTGCCATTGGTTTACGTTGAAATGTATTATTCATGATTATCTCTATTTATTTTTATTATAAAAACTAAACGCATAGAATATACGCTTAGAATGACGAGGGAGCTGTTTGAAAGCAGTGGTGCTTCTTTCTTTAAAGAAAAAAGGAGGGCTTAATTAACTTTTACACGATAGGTGTATTGTTGCTGGCCATTAGAAATAAGCGTATCGCCTGCCTTCCAGCGAATATGGGTGTATTTAGTGGCTGAAATCACAACCGTTTTAACCGTCCCATCTGCCATTTTTTGCTGACGCTTAACAGGTTCTTTTTCAAACGTCTTACCCCCATCAATGCTAACCATACGCATTGCTGAAACACCTGTTGTCGCCGTATTAGCCAAATAATGCGTATGTGCGGGAATAGGCCCAGTAACCACTAAACCTTTGAATGATTTATCACTATTATTCGCATACGTTAAATCATATTGAATAGTCTGCCCTGGAGCCGCTTGTTTCATTACACGCAAAGACTCTTTGCCTTGTGCATTAACAGAAACCACCGAAGCCTGCATGTGACTTGAGAGCATAGGCTCATTTTTACTCGCAGAAACAAAAAATACCGAACCAACAACCGCTGCAATTGATGCAGCATAAATAACTTTTTTTAACATAGTAAACCCCTTGTTTATTGTTTTTAAATCATTGATAACAACCCCTAAACCCATGAAACAACAAGAAACAACAAGAAACAACCTATTGATTTTAAAAACCTTAATTAAGACCTAATCGAAAACAACTCACTAGACCTATTACAAAATCAACATTTTGAAACTCATCTCTGCATCGACATCACAGACTCAGAACAATCTTTGCATCTTTACCACAAGCAGACCCCAAAAAGGTCTTACAAAGAAAGTCGAAATTTTATAGAGAGAAATCGCTCTATATTAGCGATCAAATATTAGCCACTCATTGCTTAATGATTAATTAATATAGTGACTTTAGTATCATTTTTCAGACTAATGGCTATATGATTATAATTTATACAAGTTACTGTTTTGGCCTATGAAATAGAAACTTGAGTTATTTTTACCAAATACTATTTCTAAAAAAAGACAGCCATAAATGAATAGAATTAATGATAAAAATAAACATTTAAAATGCTCAGGTGCATGGTATAGAAAGCAGCAAATATTAATCCCATGTTAGCTTTGTGGGTTGTTAGGTGTCTGCGACGCTAAAGAAAAATAGTGCTTAAAATTTGATTGACAATTCTCAACGAATAAATATAGTCTTAATTAATCCCCATAAAAGAGAAAACTAATAATGATTAAGTCGCTATTGCTTGCATTCTGTCTATTCGCAACACTACTTAGCCCCATTGCTTATGCTGAAGCCATAGAGATAAAAAGCTATGGTCATTATAAAAAAATGATCCATATGAAAAATACAGATGGCGTTATTGGCTTACAAAAAGCAATACCTACTAAAAACTCATACGCTGTTGGTGCAATTCAAAAAGGAGTGGGTGAGATTACGGTTCTAAATGGGAAGGTCTACTTAGATTATGGTAAAGATGGTATCGGAAACGCCCTGAATAAAATCCCTGAACATGAAAAAGCTGTCTTATTAGCAACGACAACCGTAGAAAAATGGCAAAGCATAAACTTTTCAAGCCCTATGGCAAAAAAAGATCTATTTAAGACTATATTAATTAAAGCTAAAAAACACGGATTAGACGTAGACAAACCCTTTCCTTTTTTATTAGAGGGAGGTTTTAAAGAGTTGAAAATCCATGTGATTAATGGTCAAAATTCAAAATTTGAAGGGCATGGTGGTAAAGAAAAAATGTTTCAAATGGCAACTGAAATCAGAAATCACCAAAAGGCTATAGTGGTAGGTTTTTACTCAGCAAGCAATCAAGGCGTTTACACTCACCCCAATGAATCATGGCATTTACACACGATCATTGAAGAAAAAAATGTGAGTGCCCATGTTGATGATCTACATACAGGGCACAATCTTACACTAAAATTACCCGTCGTAGATATTCCTGATAAACGCAT
>JAGLDQ010000128.1 GCA_023145535.1 Cocleimonas sp.
GAGTTTTTGACTGAAATGAGGCAAATGTTGACAAGTATTCAAGGGATAATGATGGGTATCGGCACAGAGGATAGAGCATTAATTATAAAGTCAGCAAGATATTCAGGTAATCGTATGGCGCGTGCTACGCCTGATTCTATAAAAAAGAAAACACCGGTATCTTTTGAAGAAATCGGAGGCCCTACTCATATGATGTTTGAGGAGTTAGTAGTTAGAGCAGCCGATGAGGATATGGATATGTTGGCAGAATTTACAGGGGATTTAATGAAAAACTGTTTGGCTTGTCATGCTGCATTTAAAGTTGAGTAAGTTATAGAATCACAGCTTCAGTTACTAGCCATAGTATAAATGTCAAATACTTACAGATTAAGTTAATGACATTGGGCGTTAGGGCGAATGGGATAAATATTGAGATGGGTTAAAAAAAATTGCGATTTCCTCTCAGTTTTACCCCCCCCTACATTATAGTTTCAGATATTAGTCATATCCTCAATCTTCAGAAGAAAAAATCAACGCCCAAAAACCAACATCAACCCAACGGTCAAACTTTCTACCCACTTCCTTGAAATGTGCTACTTTTTCAAAGCCCATTTTTTCATGCAACGCAATGCTTCCTGCATTAGGCAATGCAATACAGCCAATCACGCTATGCGTATCGGTTTGTTTTAACAGTGCAATCAAAGCGCTATAAAGTTGGCTACCTATCCCCTTCCCCACCGCTTGCTGGGAACAATAAATGGTACTTTCAACACTATAACGATAAGCGCTACGAGTCTTCCATACGCTAGCATAAGCATAGCCTAAAATCTGCTGTTCTCTTTCATAAACTAGCCAAGGAAATGAAGTACTTATATCATTAATACGTTGCTGCATTTTCTTAATCGAAACGGGTTTTTCTTCAAATGAGATGCAGGAGTTTTTAATATAATGATTGTAAATATTACAAATTTGTTCCGCATCAATAGGGGTAGCCAGTCGGATCATATTTTGACTCTTTGTCATAGACATTAATTAACAGAGGGTGTATACCCTTTAATAAAATAATCAATAGGGTACTACTATGCAATCATCGCTGATCATCACGCTTCTCGGTACAGACCGCTCAGGACTAGTTAAATCACTGTCTGAAATAGTGAAAAACCACAAGGGTAACTGGCAAGAAAGCCGTATGATTCGCATGGATGGGCAATTTGCTGGATTAGCCCTTGTTTCTCTTGATGCAGAAGAGGTAGAGACACTATCACAGGCACTGTCTACACTGCAAAGTGAGGACTTACAGATACTAATTAAACAAAGCGAAAGCTTACCCGCCACAGAAAAAACAGTATCGATCGAACTATTGGGGAGTGACCGTCAGGGAATTATCCATGATATTACGCAACAACTCAGTGCCTTGAATGTCAATATCGAAAAACTACAAAGTGAACAACGTATTGCCCCTATGAGTAACGAAGCTCTATTTTATGCCGAGCTAGAATTAGGGCTTCCAGTCGATGTGACTGAATCGGACATACAACAGGCATTTGAAGCCGTATCCGATTCTTTGATGGTTGATGTGACATTTAGCTCTTGATTGATGAACAGGGACAAAAAAATTTAGTTTTCAATTATACGCAATCTCTTCAAGTTTAACGAGATCACATAAATAATGATTTTTTTCTGTCGCAATAATCAAGCGCTGACGCTTAAATTCAGCAATCGTTCGGCTGGCGGTTTCAGTCGTAATGGCAAGCATTGCGCCAATATCTTCACGGCTAAATAATGCACAAGTATTCGTGCCATAACGCTTACTTAACCGTAAAACTAAACGCGCCACCCGCTTTTTAGCTGAACCTGTAGAAAGCTCTGTTACCCAACTATCTGCTTCTTTTAACGCATGTTGCCAACGCACCATTAATTCGCGGTAAAGCTGAGGATTTTTTTGCGAAAGATCCCTGACCGCACGGGTTGGATAGCGACAGATCTCTGCCTCTTGCAATACAATTGCTTCATGCTCATAGTTACTATCAATAACCGTTTCTAACCCTAACACATCAGACTGTCCGAGTATGCGTACAATACGCTGACTTCCATCTGGCAAATATTGCACCAGTTTTACCAACCCACTGCGTAAGGTATACATATAATTGGGCGAATCATTCACGCCATATATTTTAGCGCCTGCCTTTAAAGCAAACTGATCAATCGGTTTATGCAACGCTTTGAAATCACCTTCTGATAATCCTGCAAATAACACCGAATGACGCAATGTACACTGACTACAATCAGCAAAACCCTGCCATGCTTCTCTTAAACTAACTTGTGCCATTGCTTTCATCCATGCTGGGGGCAACCTTCGCCCTAAAAAAGTATAAGTTTTATTTATTTCAAACACAAAAAAACTAATCAGCACAATCATGCCACAGTTATACGAAAAATATCAAATATAAGCAATTTCATTGCGACTATTGAGAACATCCTTAGGAACATCGACGGAATAACGTCCCTAAGGTTCTAATGCAAAACTTTTTTTTCAGATTAGGTGAACTCATAAGGCACATCGTTATTCTACGCAACAAATGAGACCATTCAAGCTGGATAAAAAAGGCGCGTTAGAGATCAAGACGTTGTTTCACGCACGTTCCTTAAGCTTATACCTGACTCTGTAAATACTCATCATAAGTCCCACGGAAATCAATAATTCCTTCTGGCTTAATCTCTAAAATACGTGTCGCAATAGAAGAAACAAACTCGCGGTCATGCGAGATAAACAGTAAAGTGCCTTCATAGTTTTCTAGCGCAAGGTTGAGTGATTCAATCGACTCCATGTCCAAGTGATTGGTTGGCTCATCCATCAGCATAATATTTGGTTTTTGCAAGATCAGCTTACCAAACAGCATTCGGCCCTGCTCTCCACCCGAGATAACTTTTACAGACTTTTCACTGTCTGCTTTAGAGAAGAGTAAACGACCTAATGTACCGCGCACCACCTGCTCATCATCGCCCTCTCCACGAAAGTTTGTCATCCAATCAAACAAGTTCGTATCTTCGGCAAAATCAGTGGAATGATCCTGTGCATAATAACCAATATTTGAATTTTCTGACCATTTTATTTTGCCTGAATCCGCTTCTATGTCCCCTTTAAGACAACGTAACAAGGTCGTTTTCCCCACGCCATTCGCACCGATAATGGCAATTCGCTCACCTACATCCACCATTAAATTAAAATCGTTAAATAAAGGCGGCTCATCGTCATAATGCTTCGTTAATTCATTGATTTCTAGCGCCTGACGGAAAAGTTTTTTCTCAAGTTCAAAACGAATATAAGGATTCACGCGACTAGAAACCTTAACTTCAGCCAATTCAATTTTATCCAGTTGTTTAGCGCGAGAGGTCGCTTGTTTTGCTTTTGAAGCATTGGCAGAAAAACGACTTACAAATTCTTTTAGCTCCGCAATTTTAACTTTTTTCTTCGCGTTATCCGACAGTAAACGCTCACGAACCTGCGTTGCGGCGAACATATATTGATCATAATTACCAGGATATAAGCGTAATTCACCATAATCCAAATCCGCCATATGTGTACACACACTGTTCAGAAAGTGACGGTCATGCGAGATAATCACCATCGTACTTTTGCGTTCAGCAATAATATTTTCCAGCCAGCTAATCGTACTAATATCCAAGTTATTAGTCGGCTCGTCCAGCAATAAAATATCAGGATTTGCAAATAACGCCTGTGCCAATAACACTCGTAGCTTCCAACCAGGAGCAACCGCGCTCATTGGGCCTGTATGCTGTTCAAGGGGTATACCAACACCGAGCAATAGGTCTCCTGCGCGAGATTCCGCCGTATAACCATCCATTTCACCAAACTTGATTTCCAAATCAGCAACGATCATCCCCTCATCTTCACTCATTTCAGGCAAAGAATAAATACGGTCACGTTCTTCCTTCACCTCCCATAACGCTTTATCCCCTTTGATAACGGTATCAATCACGCTAAATTCTTCAAATGCAAATTGATCCTGCCCTAAGACCGCAAAGGTCTCATCAGGATTCATAGAAACATTACCCGCTGTTGGCTCTAATTCTCCTGATAGAATTTTCATAAAGGTCGATTTGCCGCAACCATTTGCGCCAATTAAACCATAACGATTACCCTCGCCAAATTTGACTGAGATATTTTCAAACAGAGGCTTTGCCCCAAATTGCATTGTAATATTGGCTGTAGAGATCATGTTAGTTTCTTGTTTTGTTAGAGGGTTAGATTAGTTGGCAGGGAATTTAGCTTGTCGAGAGAAAAAGCTCAAGATTAATGTGTATAATCTAGAGGATTAGGTGTGATTATCTAGAATAAGGAAGTAAATACAGACGACATGACAACCAATAGAAACAAACTACAACACTTTCGCAAAATGACCCCAGCAGATTTAGATAATGTCATGCAACTCGAATCACTCGCCTATCCCTTCCCATGGGGACGTAAACTCTTTAAAGACTCACTCAGCAAACCCAGTTACACTTGTTGGGTATTTGAACATAAAAATACCTTTAGCGGCTATCTCATCAGCTCCTCCGCTGCGGGCGAAGCCCATATCTTAAACCTCTGCGTACATCCAGCGTTACAAGGACAAGGCTGGGGAAGAAAATTACTCGCAGAAGCGGAATGGATCGCCACACAACACCGCGCGGACACCTGCTTTTTAGAAGTCCGAATCTCTAATCATGCCGCGCTGCATTTGTATGAATCCAGTGGCTACAATGAAATTGGGCGTAGGAAGAAATATTATCCCGCAGAGAATGGGCGCGAGGATGCGGTTGTGATGGCTAAGATTTTAATTCAAACGTTTGAGTAACATCTCAAGTGAGTTAAGTGATATTTTTTAGATAGTACGAGGATGCTGATAAAATACTCAAAAATATCAATGGGATGGAACAGAGAAGCATTCACCTTGCTGAATCAACCCCAATTCAACCGCTCCTAAAGGATCCCCATACCAATAGTCGGGGTATATTAGCGCGGTCACCAAATAAGCACCGTCAGATGTTGAGACTCTCATACCTCGCTCATCAATCGCTTCAATTTCTCCCGCTATTTTATTATTTGGGGTGCTTTCAAGCGATCTTCCAGAAAAAATAACGATATTCTCATTATTTAAGATTGTCTTAACCGCATAATGAGGATTAGCCGCGCGAATTAGTTGATCTATTTGGTTTGAAGTCCAGTTCCAGTCAATAACAGGGAGTGGCAATTTAACGCGCGGTGCTTTGAGATATGAGCCTGTTGGCTGCTTTTGCGTCTTTGGTAAGCCCGATGCTTCAATTTTTTTAACAAAATCAGTAACGACACTCACCACCACCGATGTTGTATTTTGCTCCAATGAACCTGTTGTTTCTTTTGTATTCAGTTTAAATTTTTGTTGGCTAATCATATTGCCTGTATCAAAACCTGCATCAAGCAAATGCAAGGTGACCCCCGTCTCTTGCTCGCCATTATTAATCACATGAAAATAAGGATTCGCCCCTCGATAATGAGGAAGCAGTGAAGGATGGGCATTAACCGCCGCGATTTTAGCCGCTGAAAAAACAGCTTCAGGAATGTAGTGAGGATAAGAAGCAACAATAATCAAGTCAGGCGATAGTTCATTGATCCGCTTTACAAATAGCTCCTCTGTAAGATTTCGCTCAAAGATCAAAACAGGAAGATTAAAACCATGAGCAATTTTTAGCATTTCATCAAAGGTTGGATGCGCGCGTGCAGGCCCCACAATAAATGCAGGAGGAGTGCCTTGATCAATCAATTTTTGAATGATCGCTTTACCAAATAAAGGTAAGCAAAACAAGATAATGTTCATAATGAATAATAACGATACTTAAAAAAGAGTAAACTATCGAATATAAACATCACCTAAGTTTCA
>JAGLDQ010000129.1 GCA_023145535.1 Cocleimonas sp.
GATGCGAGTATTCCCCATATGGTCTTTGAGGGAAATCATCCCAGTAACACCCTCCTGATCAATCAAATATCACCTCACTCACTGGGCATGTTGCTTGCCTTGTATGAACATAAGATTTTTGTACAAGGCATTATCTGGAATCTAAACTCATTTGATCAATGGGGCGTTGAGCTGGGAAAACAGCTGGCTAAACGGATACTAAATGATATTCATCAGCCATGTCATGCGACCTCACATGATTCATCAACGAATGCCTTAATTAATTATTATCATCGTATGGTGGGTTATGGGTCATAGCCTGTAGCTAGGCATAAATATCCATACCAAACGCCACTTTGTTAATCAATAATCCAATCACCTGCATTTTTTCAGATTTTGAAAAGCATTGATTTGCACAAAACAACTTTTCTTTTTTAGCGTGTTCATGACGATGTTTTTATTGGTTTTTGCATTTACCCCTGACTTTATTCAGTTATTACTATCACAATAAGGACAGTAAATTTCTTGAGAATAGGGCATAAAATCAAATGATATAGAAAACTACAGATTCAACCCAATTACCAACTAATTAACAGTCACCTCAGCGCAACGCCTAATTTGATCAGCTTTTAAGCGTCTTCTAGCATAACTAGTGTTCCATAAAAATTGATTATCATGTAGGTTACACACTCTAATTCCTATCTTAGATTAACAAAAAGAGAATTGATAAATGAGCGCTGAAATACTAATGAATGTAACGCCGCAAGAATCCCGTGTAGCGCTGTTGGAAAATGGCGTTTTACAAGAGATTCTTATTGAGCGGACGCATAGTGAAAGTATTGTTGGCAATATTTATAAGGGTAAAGTGTCTCGTGTATTGCCGGGTATGGATGCAGCCTTTATTGATATAGGCATGCCTAAATCTGCTTTCTTGCATGCCTCTGATCTTAACTTTCCTAAAGATTTATTCAAAGGTGATCCTGTTAATGAGAGTGATAGCTTCCAACCACCTCCAATCTCCAAACTTCTCTATCAAGGTAAACAGGTATTAGTACAGGTGATAAAAGATCCTATTGGAACTAAAGGGGCGCGCCTCACCACTAATGTCACGATTCCCTCACGCTATGTGGTATTAACCCCCAATGCAAAAACAATCGGTGTTTCCAGTCGAATAGAAGTTGGAGCAGAGAGAACACGCTTAAAAAAACTAGTTCATAAAACCAATGAAAAAAATGATGCGAGCCACGGCTACATTATTCGCACAGCGGCTGAGGGAATTTCTGAAGAACTCTTGCAAAAGGATATAGATTTCTTAAATAAACTTTGGCTCAGTATTGGCGAGATGGCGGAAACTGCGCCCAAAGGTTCGCTTGTTTACTCTAATTTACCCTTAGTTAAGCGCATTTTACGTGATGTGCTTAGCGAAGAAATAACCAGCGTCAGAGTTGACTCACGTGAAACAGCCGCTAAAATTACCGAATTTTGTGAGAAATATGTCACAGAATTAGTAGGTTTTGTCTCGCATTATCCTGGAGAACGCCCTATTTTTGATCTTTACGGTGTTGAAGATGAGATTCAAAAAGCGCTAAAAAGACAGGTACAATTAAAGTCAGGTGGTTATTTAATTATTGACCAAACAGAAGCAATGACAACGATTGATGTCAATACTGGTAGTTTTGTGGGTCATCGTAACCTTGAAGAAACTATTTTTAAAACCAATCTAGAAGCAGCACAAGCAATTGCACGTCAACTACGCTTACGTAATTTAGGGGGTATGATTATTCTTGATTTCATTGATATGAAAGATGAAGAGCATAAAACGTTAGTACTGGCGGCGTTAGAAAAAGCATTAGCAAAAGACTATACAAAAACAAATGTGACCACCGTATCTTCACTAGGATTAGTGGAAATGACCCGCAAACGCACGAGTGAAAGTCTGGAGCATATACTTTGTGAGTCTTGTCCTACTTGTCATGGACGCGGTTATATAAAAACAGCCACCACGGTTTGCTATGAGATTTTCCGTGAAATTTTACGCGAGTCTCGCCAATTTGATGCTAAAGAATTTCTGGTACTCGCCGCGCAAGATGTCGTCGATTTATTTCTCGATGAAGAATCAGAGAGCATTGCAGAATTACAAGAGTTCATTGATTTACCGATTCGTTTTCAGGTCGAAAATTTATACACGCAAGAACAGTTTGATGTTGTTTTACTCTAACGACATCAAACCGTAACCATAAGCTAGGAAGAAAAATTGAAGAAAAAATTATCAAAAATAGCTGCCATTCAAATGGCATCAGGCCCAGTAGTACAAGGTAATTTAATGCAAGCCGCAACACTAATCAAAAAAGCATCAGCAAAAGGTGCTGACATGGTGGTATTACCTGAAAGTTTTGCCATTATGGGACAAAACGAAGAACAACGTGTTGAAATTGCTGAAGATGAAGGACAGGGGCTTATTCAAAATACCCTGAGTGAATTAGCCGCTAATTTGGGGATCTGGATTGTTTCTGGCACCATTCCGCTAAAAACAGATAATCCTAAAAAATCAACCGCCTCCTCCATTATGATTGATAATAAAGGCAAACAAGTCGCGCGCTATGACAAGATCCACTTATTTGATGTTGTGTTAGATAATAATGAAATCTATGATGAAAGCGCTACCACCGTTCCTGGCTCTGATGTTGTTGTCGTAGACACCCCCTTTGGCAAAATTGGGATGACCGTTTGCTATGATTTACGCTTTCCAAAACTATACCGTAAATTAGTCGAGCAAGGTGCTGAGATCTTATTAGTTCCCTCTGCCTTTACCGAACTCACCGGTAAAGCACATTGGGAGCCATTACTACGCGCCCGCGCCATTGAAAATCTTAGTTATGTGATAGCCCCTGCACAAGGTGGCTATCATGTTAATGGTAAAACAACGCATGGTAATAGCATGATGATTGATTTCTGGGGGAAAATCTGTGACCGCTCCAGCAAAGGCGCTAATATTATTATGGTGGAGATCGACTTAGAAGCACAACGCCGAATACGTAATAACTTTCCTGTTTTGGAACATCGAAAATTGTAAAACAGAATAATCTTGTATTGATTGATTCGCTGGAAACTCAGAATGAACTGATTTCAAACAGTAGGACAGAGAATTATCAGCCGTCTATCCTGAGGAACAAACGCATTGCAACTATTTTATGCAGAGGATTATTCCCATCCTCTGCGTGAAAACAAAGCAAAAAACCTAAAGGCTTTCAATAATAATCAGCAAGATATTAAGCAGTAAAATAGCCACCATTGGCGATAAATCCATCGCCCCAATATTGGGTACAACGCGTCTAATCGGGCGTAAAAGTGGATCTGTTAAACTCTGAATTAACGGCGCAACAGGGTTTCCATGCGCGCTTCCTACCCAGCTCATGACGGCTTGCACTATCAAAGAGATAATATAAACCCAGATCACTACTTTGATTAAATCAACCACCGAATAGACGAGCGCACCAATGACACTAAAATCACCAAACCCTATCAGTAAGAGTAGAATTGTTTTAATGACCGTTAAGCCAAGTGCTAAAACAACGGCTGCCGTATCTATTTTACCGATGGAGGGAATAAAGCGTCGCATCGGCACTAACACAGGATTGGTCACTTTAACTAAAAACTGCGACAATGGATTATAAAAATTTGCACCAGCATAGCCTAATAACATTCGCAGCACTACGGCACCGATATAAAGAGAGAATAGTGATTCAATCAGGAATGCGCCGATTTGTTGTAATACGTTCAAGTTTAAAACCTCTTATTTACTTAATTCTTCCGATCGTTTAGCGGCGGCACTCATGGCAGTATCAAATAACTCCACTAAACCACCTTGCATTAACTCTTGTATTGCAACTTCTGTCGTCCCCCCTTTTGATGTGACTTTTTTACGTAGTTCTGCGGGTACATCAGGGCTTTCTAACGCTAGTTTTGCTGCACCAAAAGCCGTTTGTGATACTAATAATTGTGCATCACTTTGCGATAAACCCAATTTCTCTGCCGCTATTTGCATCGCTTCCATCACTAAGAAATAATAGGCAGGGCCACTCCCTGATACCGCCGTTACCGCATTGAGTTTTTCCTCCTCATCAAACCAAAGGGTACTACCCACCGCTCTTAAAATAGTTTCTGCCAAATTATGCTGCTCTTCTGACACCAATTCATTAGCATATAACCCTGTAATTCCTGCTTGCACTAAAGCGGGAGTATTTGGCATACAACGCACGACTGGCACGCCCAGCCCACCACCTAACCATGCTGATAAATTCGCTTCCGTAATACCGGCGGCAATAGAGATAACCAAGGGCTGCATTTGTTGAACAGCATCCTGTAATGGCTCACACACTTGTTGCATTAGCTGTGGTTTGACCGCGAGAATAATCGCATCGGTATTTTTAATCGCCTGTAGATTATCACAGCTAGTAATCACTTCTGGCCAGTTATTACGGACTACTTCAAGTTGCGCCTCAACAGGATCAGTCACACAAATAGCGATGGATGCTTCATCTTTAAATAACCCAGAAATCAAGCTTTGCGCCATATTTCCTGCGCCTATAAATGTTATTTTTTTCATTTTATCTCTCTCTGTCCAAATATTGCCGTGCCAATACGCACAATGGTTGCACCTTCTGCAATCGCGGCGGGCATATCTGTGCTCATTCCCATTGATAACGTGTCGAGTTGTGTCATACCTTTCTTAATCAAATCTTCTTGCAAGCCGCGAAGCTTAACAAAAATTTCACGCTGTTTGTTAAAATCTGTTTCCGTTTTTGGAATGGCCATTAAACCACGTAGTTTAATATTAGGCAGCAGGGCGACTTCTTTAGCTAATGCAAAGACCTCATGCGGCAATACGCCTGATTTACTCGCTTCTGCACTAATATTGACCTGTAAACAGAGTGATAAGGGGGGTAAATCATCAGGACGCTGATCACTTAATCGCTTAGCAATTTTCAATCGATCCACCGTATGAACCCAATCTGCAACCGCCGCAATAGGACGTGTTTTATTCGATTGCAAGGGGCCAATAAAATGCCACTCAATCGCTAAATCACTTAACTGCTTCGCTTTTTCCAACATTTCTTGCGCGTAATTTTCACCAAATGCGGTTTGCCCACAAGCAAATGCTTCACGTATTACACTCGCTTCATGACGCTTACTAACTGCTAATAATTGCACACTATTTTGTTCGCGCTGATAGCGCTCAGACACGCTTAAAATATCATCACCGACTATCTGGAGCTTATCACGTAGGTCTTTCATCTATGATACCCTGATTCAATAACACTAATAAAAATAAGAAACCTCACTATGGACATTACCCAGTTACTTGCCTTTTCGGTAAAAAATAACGCCTCAGATCTACATCTTTCCGCAGGTCAATCGCCTATTATACGTGTAGATGGTGATATGCGTCGGGTAAATTTGCCTGTACTGGAACATAAAGAAGTACACAGCATGGTGTACGACATTATGAATGACAAACAACGTAAAGCGTATGAAGAAAAGTGGGAAACTGACTTTTCTTTTGAAATCCCTGGAGTGGCTCGTTTTCGTGTAAATGCCTTTAATCAAAACCGAGGCGCCGCCGCTGTATTTCGTACTATTCCTAGCGATATTTTATCGCTGGAAGATTTAAATGCGCCCTCTATTTTCAAAAAAATAGCAGATAAACCACGCGGCTTAGTCTTGGTAACAGGGCCAACAGGCTCAGGCAAATCCACCACCCTAGCGGCGATGGTTGATTATAAAAATAAAAATGAATACGGTCATATTTTAACCATAGAAGATCCGATTGAATTTGTACATGAAAGCAAAAAATGCCTGATTAACCAACGTGAAGTACACCGTGATACACAAGGTTTTGATGAAGCCTTACGCTCTGCTTTGCGTGAAGACCCTGACACTATTTTAGTCGGTGAAATGCGAGATTTAGAAACCATTCGCCTCGCATTAAGTGCCGCAGAAACAGGGCATTTGGTCTTTGGCACTTTGCACACCACCAGCGCACCCAAGACGATCGACCGTATTGTTGATGTATTTCCTGCGGCAGAAAAAGACATGGTACGTTCAATGATCTCTTCATCGCTAGAAGCCATCATTGCACAAACACTGATGAAGAAAATAGGGGGAGGACGGGTAGCAGCCCATGAAATCATGCTGGGGACGGATGCGATTCGCAATATGATTAAAGAAAACAAACTAGCACAAATGCGCTCTACACTGCAAACCAGTGCAGGGGAAGGCATGCAAACGATGGATCAAAGCTTGCAAAAACTAATGGCGCAGGGCTTAGTTTCACGTGAAGTCGCCTTAAAGAAAGCAGCCAATCCTGCATCTTTGTAAAGACTTAAACCCTGTATTGCTATCATGCTCTGCACTACCACCCTTTGAACTAATGATATCAGATCATTTTCAATTGATGCCTTTGTCGAATGGGTGCAGCTTACGCAACCAATCCAAATAGCCACTAGCTCTTATAATAATAACAAGAAGAAATAATCATGGATAAAGATAGTGCTGTCAGCTACGTTCATTCTCTATTGCATAGTCTGCTAAAAAAGGGAGGCTCTGATTTATTTATCACCGCCGAAGCCCCCCCTTCAATAAAAGCCAGTGGACAAGTGAAACCTTTATCAAATCAGCCTTTAAATGATGAACAATCACGTTTTCTCGTACGTTCAATTATGAATGACCTACAAGTACGTGAATTTGAAGCAACGATGGAGTGCAATTTCTCTATTAGTCTGCCTGGAAAAGC
>JAGLDQ010000013.1 GCA_023145535.1 Cocleimonas sp.
ATTCCTGAAATAGTGCCCTTTGAGAATCTTGCTATGCAACGTAAGTTTGAAGAATTATCATCGATGATTAAATAACTTCTTTCCAGCCTTCGATACTATTCTCTTACCTTTTGACTTATGTTAATTCTTTCCTGATTTGATTGCGTTAGATTGGGTTTGAACAGGAAGAATGCCCTTTTCAAAAGTATGAAGGTTGCAGGTGAGGGAATCCCACTTTGTTTAACATCTTTTGCTGGAATTCTTCCAGCTTACATCAATTAATGCTTACAGCAATAACAAACGGTATTTTATGACTGAACCTAATTTGAGAAGGCGCGCGTTTCTAAGAGGGCGAAGTCCTAAGTTTAATAAAGAAGCAATACATCCGCCTTGGTCATTGCCTTTTGCTGATTTTATTAATCACTGCGAGCGTTGTGATGATTGTATTAAAGCCTGTCCTGAAAACATTTTAATCCGTGGTGATGGTGGTTTTCCTGAAGTTGATTTTACACAAGGGGAATGTATTTTTTGCACTGATTGTGTGAAAGCTTGCGATGCGAATGCCTTTCATACTGGTCATTTAAACGAAGAAAATGCATGGGATCTATCCGTTGCTATTTTGACCTCTTGTCTTTCTGTTAATGCCGTTGTGTGTAGAGCCTGTGGAGATCATTGTGATACCGATGCGATTCAGTTTAAATTACAGACAGGCGGTGTCTCCATTCCAGAAATAACACAGAAAAACTGTACAGGTTGTGGTGCCTGTCTTTATGTTTGCCCTAACCAGTCTATTGCTATAACCAATAAAAATAATAATACGAGCAGTTTATAAGTTATTAATTCTTTAGGATTTTATCATTGTAAGTAATGGATATTAAATGCTAATTTAAAATTAATAGCTTACTACCTACCTTTCATCAAAATAAATGCAAGGCTTGACGCACATCAAGTCAGATTTAAAGCAAAGCATTTAACATAGAACGTATGAGTATTAGACTATGCTTATATATCATAGTGACATAATAATAGGAAGCCTACCGCATGAGTATTTATAGCTTGGTCGTCCATACGAAACCAGAAAATATTGAGTCTGTATCCACAGCACTTCGTCAAAAACAAGATGTTGAAGTCCATCAAATTAATGAAAAAGGCAAAATTGTTATATCACTCGATAACCCTGACCGTGGCTATTGCAGTGAGACTATTATGAGCTTTCATAATATTCCAGGCGTACTCAATTCATCCCTTATTTATGAATATTTTGAAGAGACAGATTTTGGGGAGATTGTGGAAATGAAAAAAAGAAAACAATCCTGTCAGACAAACACAGAGGTCGCTTAACTTATGAAACAAACACGTCGAGATTTTATTAAAAGCCAAGCCGTTGCTGCGGCGGCAGTATCTGCGGGAATTACATTACCATCGGTTGCCTTTGCAGGTAATAGTAAACAAGATGATGGGATTCGTTGGGACAAAGTAGCGTGCCGTTTCTGCGGTACGGGCTGCTCTGTTTTATTGGGTGTAAAAGATGGTAA
Source organism: Cocleimonas sp. (assembly GCA_023145535.1). Lineage (GTDB taxonomy): Bacteria > Pseudomonadota > Gammaproteobacteria > Thiotrichales > Thiotrichaceae > JAGLBW01. The sequence continues at coordinate 1,515 of JAGLDQ010000013.1, forward strand.
GGCAGTTGCAACGCAGGGTGACCCTGATGCGGCTGTTAACAAAGGCTTAAACTGTATCAAAGGGTATTTTCTTACCAAGATCATGTACGGCAAAGACCGTCTGACTAAGCCCTTATTGCGTATGAAAGATGGCAAATACGCTAAAACGGGAGAATTTACTGAAGTCTCTTGGGATTATGCCTTTAAACTCATGGCCAAAAAATGGATTGCGGCGCGTCAGGCGAAAGGCCCTAAAGGGGTTGGCATGATGGGGTCAGGTCAATGGACACTCTGGGAAGGTTACGCTGCTCAAAAGCTCATTAAAGCGGGTTTCCGTTCAAATAGTCTTGATCCTAATGCGCGTCACTGTATGGCATCGGCGGTGGGTGCGTTTATGCGTACTTTCGGTATTGATGAACCGATGGGTTGTTATGATGATATGGAACATGCGGATGCCTTTGTGCTTTGGGGTTCTAATATGGCAGAGATGCATCCGATCCTCTGGTCACGTATTACCGATACACGTTTGACTAAGCCTGGCTGTGAAGTGCATGTGCTGTCTACGTTTACCCATCGTAGTTTTGAATTAGCCGATAACGGTATGATTTTTCATCCCCAAACGGATTTGGCCATTCTTAACTATATTGCTAATCATATTATTCAAACAAAAGCATACGATAAGGAGTTTGTTGAAGCCCACTGTAACTTCAAGAAAACACCGACGGATATTGGCTATGGTTTACGTCCTGAGCATCCATTACAGAAAGCGGCAAAGAATCCTAATAAAGGCAAGTTGTCTCCTATTACCTTTGAAGAATATGCAAAATCAGTTGAGTCTTACACCTTAGAAAAAGCCGCTGAAATTTCAGGGGTGCCAAAAAAGAATCTCAAGCGTCTTGCAGAGCTTTATGCTGACCCTAAAAAGAAGATTACTTCGTATTGGACAATGGGCTTTAACCAACATACACGCGGTGTATGGGTCAATAGCTTATGCTACAACGTCCATTTGTTAATGGGTAAGATTTCTGAACCTGGAAATGGCCCCTTCTCATTGACAGGACAACCTTCTGCCTGTGGTACTGCCCGCGAAGTGGGTACTTTCACCCATCGTCTTCCTGCGGATTTAGTGGTTAAGAAAGATTCCCACTGTAAGTTTGCTGAGAAGATTTGGAAATTGCCCGAAGGTACTATTCCAAGACATAACGGCAAAATGAATAAAAAAGATCAAACGGACATCACAGGTAGGCCAATGGGCAAGACCTTGATTCATGCGGTTGCCATGCACCGTGCCTTAACCGATAAGACGATGAATTGCTATTGGGTGATGTGTAATAACAACCTTCAAGCAGCGGCCAACTTCAATGATGAGTCTTGGCCTGGATGGCGAGCAGAAGAGAACTTTATTACGGTTTCTGACCCCTACCCAACGGTATCAGCGATGGGGGCTGACCTAATTCTACCCACGGCGATGTGGGCAGAAAAAGAAGGGGCATATGGTAACTCTGAGCGTCGTACCCAATTCTGGCGTCAACAAGTGAAAGCACCAGGTGATTCGAAATCTGACCTATGGCAAGTGATGGAATTTGCTAAATATGTCAAGGTCAAAGATGTCTGGGATGAGGCATTGATTGCTAAAGCACCTGAGTTAGCGGATAAAACACTCTACGACGTGCTTTATGCCAATGGCGAGACCAATAAGATCAAAAAAGTTCAAGTGGTTGATGAGGCGGGCAATCAATACGATAACGATGAGTCTGAACATTTTGGTTATTACGTGCAGAAAGGCTTATTTGAAGAATATCGTCGCTTCCAACATGAAGGCCCTAAGAAAGGTCATGAAATGGCACCTTATGATGAATATCACAAGGCCCGTGGAATACGCTGGCCTGTTATTGATGGCAAGGAAACTTTATGGCGTTTCCGTGAAGGCTATGACCCTCATGTCACAACGAAAGATACCAAAAAGGGTGATGTTTATTTCTATGGTAATAAAGATGGTAAAGCAAACATTATTACTGCGCCTTATGAGCCATCGGCCGAGCCACCTAATGAAGAATACGATCTTTGGTTATGTACAGGTCGTGTATTAGAACATTGGCATTCAGGTTCGATGACGCGTCGTGTTCCTGAGCTGTACCGTGCTGTTCCTGATGCCTTGGTTTATATGCATCCTAAAGATGCTAAAAAGCGCCGATTACGGGATGGTGCTAAGGTTAAGATTTCATCCATTCGTGGTTCGATTATGACTAAAGTTAGCACCCGTGGACGTAATAAACCTCCTGAAGGACTTGTCTTTGTTCCTTGGTTTGATGCGTCTCGTTTAATCAATAAATTGACACTTGATCAGACTGATCCGCTATCAAAGGAAACAGATTATAAAAAATGTGCATGTAAGATTGAGAAAGCGTAAGGCTTTTTAGTCATTATATCGGTATATATAGTCGATTAAGTAGTCTAGGGTGGGGCACTATTACCCTCTCTACTGCGTAAACTGTATTAACCCGAACCCGCTGGGCTTCTTGTCGATCGTGTTCGTTTTTATAATGACTCAATCTTATAGGTGAGAAAATGTCTAATTCCCAATCCAAAAAATCTCAAAATAAAAAACGTGTAGTATCCCGTCGTCGCTTTTTAGCGGATATGGCAGGAACAGCCTGTGGCGTGGGATTATTTGGATTGGGGATTGGAGTTTACTCGTCATCCGCCAATGCAATAAAGCCATTAGCAATACGTCCACCAGGCGCGCGCGCAGAAGAGGAGTTTTTATCCGCCTGTACGCGTTGTGGCATTTGTGTGCGGGATTGTCCTTACGATATTTTAAAGCTGGCAGAAGTCGGCGAGGGTGTCGCAACGGGGACGCCATATTTTATTGCCCGTACTGACCCTTGTGAAATGTGCGTGGATATTCCCTGTATTCCCAACTGTCCAACGGGTGCATTGGATCATAGTTTGACCGATATTAATAAATCGAAGATGGGCACAGCGGTATTGATTGACCAAGAAACCTGCATTGCTTTTTTAGGGCTACGTTGTGAGGTTTGTTTTAATGTGTGTCCAATTCGTGGTGAAGCCATTACCTTGGATATGAAACACAACGAGCGTTCTGGAAAGCACGCTTTATTTATACCAGTAGTACATTCAGAAGCGTGTACAGGGTGCGGCTTATGTGAAAAAGCCTGTATTTTAGAAAACGAATCGGCCATTAAAGTGTTGCCAACCCATCTCGCT
>JAGLDQ010000130.1 GCA_023145535.1 Cocleimonas sp.
CAATTTTGTTATCCCGACCCGATCCTTATTTGTGAAATTATTTATCTGAAAAACCATCACTAGAAAACTGTGTTTTTAATATTATTTTCAACCAATTAGACATATCAGTAATCTCTTGCGAGCATAAAGAGTGTTCCATTGGGTAAGAGTGTGCTTCAACAGTAAACCCTGCTTGCTTTAATTCAGGCACATAGGTTTGCCAGCTTAATAACGGAATTACGGGGTCATTGATGCCATGGGCAGCAAAAATAGGCAGTCCAAGCTGTGTTTTATTGATTTCTGCTAAGGTTTTTTCAGCAAAGGGAAAGTAAGTAGAAAGAGCCATAATGCCCGCTAGTTTTTGCGGATAACGCAATCCTGTTTGCAGTGCAATCACACCGCCTTGAGAGAATCCAACCAATAAAATATTTTCAGCGGCGATTCCCTTTGCTATCTCCTGATCAATCAATGCGGAAATCCAAGCCACGCTTGTTAATACATCTGCCTCATTGGCCGTTTTACCAGGTTCCAACGACAATAAATCATACCAAGCCCGCATTTCATAGCCTTTATTTAAGGTCACTGGACGCACAGGTGCATGAGGAAAAATAAAACGAATGCCAGCTTCGTTAGGTAATTTTAACTCTGGGATCAGTGGCACAAAATCATGTCCATCCGCCCCTAAACCATGCAGCCAGATCACGGTTTTACTGATATGTTCTGATGTTTCTATTATTTTACTGTCTAATTTCATTTTTTTATAAGCCTGTTGAGGATGTTGCTTCACTCGCAAAAAACTAGCAAATCGAGGGCGACCTTTTTGCGTTCGTCCAAAATATTTATAGGTAATCATGCTACCAATCTTAGGCGGATTTTTTCGTTGCTGAAGGTTAAATCCTGTACCAATTTTGAAGCGTAATCCATTGAGGTCTTCAACTATCATCGACCCCAACATATCGCTAAATTTACCTTTGCCCGTTAAGTGCTCGATAACACGTGCCTCTGCATCTTGATATTGTTTAACTTTTAGCAGGGCATGATGTCGTCCTGTGAGATAAAGTTCATCAGAACGGTGTAGCATCAACCCTTCTGCGCCTTGTGCGACAATGCTATCTAGCTTTTTGCTTAATTCATCGGTTGTTTTCAAACGGTATTGTTTAATCACGTTAAGGTGTGGAATGGCGAGTTCCTGAACTAACTGTTGCATCGCCTGAACCCGTTGTTGAAAGGTTCCTTTAGCCTGTGGTAATTCAAAGAGTTGATAACTAATTTTTCGCCATTCTTTATCAATAGGCTGTTTTTTCCGCACTGTGCTAACGGTTTGCTGGAAGCGACCGCGTGCTATCCATAGCTCGCCATCGAGCGCTATGTTGGGGAAGTCTTTAATGAACCAATGGGGTGCATTAAAGCGATTCCCTTGACGTGAAATGAGTTGTTTTCCATCCCAATAAGCCCGTACACCGTCTAGTTTTTCACTGACTAAATACTGGCTTACATCAATGGATTTTTTATAGGTTTCCGCCAGTAATAGCTCAGGAATTGTTTTTGCATTGGCGCTGATTGCCCATAGAAACAGGCAATAAACAACCATTTTAATGAGGGTGGTGATATTACTCCCCGCCGTATCCCGACATGCCTACGGTGCTATAACCGCTATCAACATAGGTAATTTCAGCGGTTACGCCTGATGCTAAATCAGAGCAGAGGAAGGCTGCTACATTGCCAACCTGTTCAATGGTAATGTTACGACGCAAGGGTGCATTGGCTTCAACATGGGTCAACATTTTACGGAAATCACCAATTCCAGCGGCTGCTAAGGTACGAATAGGCCCTGCAGAGACACCATTAACACGTATGCCTTGTGGTCCAAGATCATACGCCATATAGCGTACTGCTGCTTCAAGACTCGCTTTTGCCATGCCCATAATATTGTAATTAGGCACCGATGCGACTGCACCAAGATAGCTCAGTGTTAACATTGATCCATTACGCCCTTCCATCATTGGCTTGGCGTGTTTTGCCATGGCTAAAAAGCTGTAGGCACTAATATCATGTGCAATCATGGAGCCTTCACGGGTGGTATTTTCTACAATACTGCCTGCAAGTTGCTCTTTTGGCGCGAATGCAACCGAATGAACCAGAGAATCCAGCCCATCCCAATGCTGGCTAAGTCCTTCAAAACACGTTTCGATAGATTCATCACTGCCCACATCACAAGGAATAATAATTTCGGAATCAAATGCTTTAGCGAATTTTTCCACCCGTGCTTTAAGCCGATCATTTTGGTAAGTAAAAGCAAGCTCCGCACCTTCACGATGCATTGCCTGCGCGATCCCATAGGCAATTGAACGATTACTAGCAACACCTGCGATTAAAACCCGCTTTCCTGTTAAAAAACCCATAAAATGATTCCTCTGCTTAAATTAAAGGGCAGAATCATAACCGAAAAAATACGTTTCAGCAGGATTATTCTAAGTAAGCTCTAAGTAATAAACCTATTTAGCTTCTTTTTTCTTCAACGTTGAAAATCCTAATAATTCCCATGTTTGCATACCACCACGGAAGTATTTTATTTTTTCAACAGGATAGCCAAATTTAACCAGTATTTTAATGCTTTCAGGTGATTGTCCACACCACATGCCATTGCAAAACATCACTAATGTTTTGGCATTTGAGTAATCAAATGCAGTAGCTGCTTTGCCTTCGACAATCGCTTCATCCACATCATCTGCATCCATGTCTTTTGCTAATTTAACGCTAAAGTTTTCGCTAAGGATTTTAATAATATCCTCAGTTGTCGCGCCTTTAGTCGGTAATAAATCAGTCCAAGGTATATTGATAGCACCTGGAATAGTACCTCGCACTAACCATACCGCTGTGCGTGAATCAACCAATGCAATAGAGGCATCACCCTTACTCATTTTTTTAATATAATTAACTACTTCAACCTCACCAATGGTTTCTACACCATTACCAAGGCTCATCGGTTGAATACAAAAAGGAGGGCAAGCACGGGATGTTTTAGCAAAAGCGGGGTTGATGGTATTATCATTGTCTTGATGACGTTTTACTTCAATATCTTTTCCATCGATTTTAATGGTGACACTCATGAGGGAAGGCGTAATGCCGACGGGTTCTCTTTCATCAGCAACAGTCAACTGACTGCTCATCATCAAGACAATCGTTAATAGTATTAAGGTAAGGTTCTGTCTGGTTTTCATCGGTCTCTCCTAACGGAAGGGTATTTGTTTACGAAGGGCTTGGTATAATAATGAGTCATTATGACAAATATAGGGAGCTGACGCACTCTACGCATGATTATTTCCTTGCTGTGACTGCTTAGGACTGACGATTCAATAACACCCGAACTCTAAC
>JAGLDQ010000131.1 GCA_023145535.1 Cocleimonas sp.
GATCCTGTTGCAAGTACGGTGAATAAAATGTTAGATCATATCCACGAAATGGATCAGCGCATGGATAAAATGTGTACGCAAATCCGTCATTTAGGGGGGGCATTAGAGCTAGAGCCATTGACGGAGATTGAGACAGAAGCCTTTACGGGAAACAGCACTAGAAAAAAGAGTAAAATTGATTGCAAGAATACTTGACTGTTCTTGTCAGGTATTTTACTATCCAAAGTATTAGGAAACGCTGATGAACGAACAGTATCAGTGTTTGACTAAAAAGAGTATCTCTACTACGGGCTATAGAGCTTAAATGCATCACCCGTTAGATGTGGATACTTCAGACTGCTATGGAGCTCTTAATGAAATTAACAACGAAAGGTCGTTACGCTGTTACCGCGATGTTGGATATCTCTCTGCATTGCAAAAATAAGCCTGTTTCGCTGGCTGAAATCTCACAACGTCAGGATATTTCCCTCTCTTACCTTGAACAGCTTTTTTCAAAGTTGCGTAAGCAGGGGCTTGTTAATAGTATGCGCGGGCCAGGAGGGGGGTATCGTTTAAGTCGTGCGCCGTCTGAAATAGCGATGTCCGAAATTATTATGGCGGTGGATGAAAATGTTGATTTATCCAAATGCGGTGGTGTTGGAAATTGCAAACAAAATGAGCGTTGCTTAACACATGATCTTTGGATGGATTTAAGCCATCGTATTCAATCATTCCTTGATGATATTACGTTAGAAGAAATGATGTCGCGCGCCGATGTGATCGAAGTCGCGGAACGGCAAAAGAAAGAAAAAGTGATAGAGAGAATTCCTAATAATTCAGCCGCATGATTTATTAGTGAGTAACAGATTAAAGTCAGACCAATAGAATTTATTTAAAGGATTTGCGCATTTATGAGCGAACTTAAAACCCCAATATACCTTGATTACTCCGCAACAACGCCTGTTGATAAACGTGTTGCAGATAAAATGATGCAATACCTCACCCTTGATGGCGCGTTTGGAAATCCTGCATCCAGAAGTCATCCCTTTGGTTGGGAGAGTGACGAGGCGGTAAAAGAAGCCCGCGCAAATGTAGCGGCATTAATTAATGCAGACCCCCGTGAAATTGTCTGGACGAGCGGCGCGACGGAGTCGGATAACTTAGCCATAAAAGGCGCGGCACATTTTAATCAACGCCGTGGTAAACATATTATCACGATGAAAACGGAGCATAAGGCCGTACTTGATACGTGCCGCCAGCTTGAGCGTGAAGGGTATGAAGTCACCTATCTTGATCCTAAAGACAATGGTTTGCTTGATTTAGAGGTGTTTAAAGCCGCGATTAGAGAAGACACAACCGTTGTTTCGATTATGCATGTGAATAATGAAATTGGTGTGATTCAAGATATAAAGGCCATTGGTGAAATTTGCCGTGCACATAAAATAATATTTCATGTGGATGCCGCGCAAAGTGCGGGTAAAGTGCCGATTAATATGGAAGACCTCGACGTTGGTTTAATGAGTTTTTCAGCCCATAAGATTTATGGGCCTAAAGGCATGGGGGCATTATACGTGAGTCGTAAGCCGCGTGTTCGTATAGAAGCACAAATGCACGGCGGGGGTCATGAGCGGGGTATGCGTTCAGGTACATTAGCCACGCATCAAATTGTCGGTATGGGCGAAGCATTTCGTTTAGCAAAAGAAGACATGGCAAAAGACAATGAGCGTTTGTTAACCTTGCGTACGCGTTTGCAGGATGGTTTTAGTGACATGGAAGAGGTTTATATCAATGGTGATCTAGATAATCGGATTGCAGGAAACCTAAATATTAGTTTTAACCATGTAGAAGGTGAAAGTTTAATGATGTCGCTTAAAGATTTAGCGGTTTCATCAGGCTCAGCCTGTACTAGTGCAAGTTTAGAACCCAGTTATGTGTTACGTGCGTTAGGGCGCAGTGATGAGTTAGCGCATAGTTCATTGCGTTTTACATTAGGGCGTTTTTCAACAGAAGCGGAAGTAGATTACGCGATTACAGAAACACGTAAAGCGGTAGAAAAACTACGTGACCTTTCGCCGCTGTGGGATATGTATAAAGAAGGGATTGATTTAAGTAGTGTCGAGTGGGCTGCACACTAAATTAACCATAAAACGATTGCTCATGTAAAAATTGCAGGGCAATAGATCATTAAAACACACACCTGAGAGGCAAATAAAATGGCATACGGAAATAAAGTAATTGATCATTATGAGAATCCACGTAACGTTGGCATGTTGGATAAAGATGCAAAAAATATTGGAACTGGCATGGTAGGCGCACCTGCTTGTGGTGATGTCATGAAATTACAAATTGAAGTGGGCGACGATGGCATTATTAAAGATGCAAAATTCAAAACCTATGGTTGCGGTTCAGCCATTGCTTCATCAAGCCTCTTAACGGAATGGGTTAAAGGTAAAACATTGGATGAAGCCAAAGAAATTAAAAATACAGACATTGCAGAAGAGCTAGAATTACCCCCTGTTAAAGTTCACTGCTCTGTTTTGGCAGAAGATGCGATTAAAGCCGCGATTGATGATTTTCAAGGAAAGCAATAAGGAAAAATTTTAATCAGGTATGATGTTAGCAACATGATTTTTTTCTGATAGGTTGATCTCAAGAGGCGTATAGTTATTCTACGCAACGATTGAGGTCGATTCATTAGGAGGAAAAAATTCGCTTAAAATCATACCCTTTTGAAGTTTCTTTCCTAAGTTTTTCTTCGATCTATGTTTTGTATGGGATAGGGTGTTTATTATGGCAATCACACTAACTGAAGTAGCCGCACAACGGGTTAAGTCATTTTTAGATAATCGTGGCAAAGGTATTGGTTTGCGCCTAGGCGTTAAAACACACGGTTGCTCTGGCATGGCCTATGTCATGGAGTTTGTTGATGAAATGGAAGCGCATGATGAGGTGTTTGAATCTTATGACGTGAAAATTATCATTGACCCTAAAAGCCTTGTTTATTTGGATGGTACTGAAATGGATTTTCAAAAAGAAGGGCTTAATGAAGGCTTTAAATTTTCCAATCCCAATGAAAGTGGCAGCTGTGGTTGTGGCGAGAGCTTCACTGTTTAGTTATGTCTTTAAACTTCACACAAAGCTATTTTGAATTATTCTCCCTGCCTGCTCAGTTTACGCTGGATAAATCGCTATTAGCGCATAATTTCCGCGAATTACAAGCCAAATATCATCCAGATCGCTTTGTTAATGCGGATGACCAAGCACGTCGTGTAGCGGTTCAAAGCACAGGTTACATCAATGAAGCCAACGAAGCGTTAAAATCCCCTCGTTTACGCGCGCAATATCTATTAGAACTTGAAAGTGTCGACTTTGAACAGTGTGATACGACGCATGATATGCCCTTTTTAATGGCGCAAATGGAAGCAAGAGAAGCATTAGAAGCGGCGGCTCAGGCAGACGATGC
>JAGLDQ010000132.1 GCA_023145535.1 Cocleimonas sp.
ATAGTTTCCCCGTATTACGCGAAGCTCCATACAAGCTAGGGCAATCGCATTAAAATATTGAAAGATGTAAGCACGTTAAAAACAATTACTTACATTTAGCACCAATACATAGATTTGTGAGTGCTTGCGGATTAACAGCAAGCGCCCGATGATACGATGCTCCGATTCTGTATTGCAGTGATGTGAATCCCCGTTTCTCTTGGGTTTTGTGGCAATGCGTCTACAAAAAACCTAAGGGCGACTCAGTGCAGACTTTTCTTAACCCCTCAAGCCGTTTGCAGTTGTATTTTTACACTCTTTAGCAACGAAGTGATGGCAAGCGATAGCGTGGCCGTTATCTATTTTAATTTGCTCAGTCTCTTCGCGAAAATAAATTGTATTTGACTAAAAAGCTAAAGCTTTCATTCCGAACACGCACAAAAAAGCCCTGACGAGCAGGGCTTTTTAAGTATTTAAAAAACTACCTTAATTACGCAATAGCTTCTTCAACAATACTAACAAATTTACGATTTTTAGGGCCTTTTACTTCAAAAAGAACTCTGCCAGTCGCTTTAGCAAATAAAGTATGATCTTTACCAAGACCTACGTTCGTGCCTGCGTGGAATTGTGTACCACGTTGACGCACTAGAATATTGCCCGCTAAAACTATTTGACCGCCGTAACGCTTAACGCCTAAACGTTTTGAGACTGAATCGCGTCCGTTACGAGTACTACCTGCCGCTTTTTTATGAGCCATGAGTTAGAACCTCTTTTAAATTTTTATGGGGTTAAACTGAAATCTTTTTAATTTCAACTTGAGTAACATACTGGCGATGACCAGTGCGCTTTTGGTGATGCTTACGACGACGAAACTTAATAATCTCAACTTTCTTAGCGCGTTCTTGAGCGCGAATTAAAGCGGTTATTTTGCCACCCTCAATATAAGGTGCGCCAACTTGAACATCATCACCGCCGCCAATCATCAGAACATTGTCAAAGTCAACACTTGCTCCTTCTTCAGCATCCAGTTTTTCGATTCTAATAACGTCGCCTTCTGCAACGCGATATTGTTTTCCACCTGTGGTGAAGATAGCATACATGTCTTAAACTCCTAATGCGCCTGTGGCTAGGAATCTTAAAAATACCTTAGCCTCTAAATGTGATAAAGCTCTATGCGAAAGGCGCGCGATTTTACAGAGGTTTCTTGAACTAATCAAGCTCTGTGATTTATTTAAGTGCGAATATCGTGCCTCACCAACTCACATCTAGGCCTTTCTAAGCGTCTAATCTTGGCTTTTATGCGTATGAAGCAATCTACATTGAAAAACTTACATTAACACCTACTAAGGTGTGCCATTTCAGTGGACTCTCTAATAGAAATACTTTTGGACTGGTTGATATTAATCGTTATAGTCTTATAAATATTAAGCTCTTGACAGTCTGCAATCAACTACCTAGCATTCAGCGCACTCCGCAAATCAAGAACTATTTTCAAGAAGTGCGTACGAAATGACCTCCCTCAATGAATAACACCGATATTTTGTGTAAAACTTTGAGCTTACAGCCGTTTCTAATTGATCTATCACGAGAAGAGTGTCGTTACTCTACGTAAAAATTGAGATCATTCAGCTAGAAATAGGCCGTAAAAATTAGGATAAATGAGTTATTTCATACACGATTCTTAGTTATTAACCCCAAACAATAATCAACCTACTAATGTTATTTCAACGACCTTAATAGACTGATGGAATTATAATTTATGACCCATGTAGTGAACACGATGGATTCAGTCGGTAGAGTGGATTTTAAAATTATTCAGAAACTAATTTCTGAAGATATGCAAAATGTCAACAGCCTGATTCAAACGCGACTACATTCTGAGATCGTGTTGGTCAATCAGTTAAGCCAGTATATCATTGCGAGTGGTGGTAAGCGTTTGCGCCCGATGCTTTCACTATTAGCCGCAAGAGCATGTGGTTACGAAGGTGAAAAGCATATCAATATTGCGGCGATTGTTGAGTTTATTCATACCGCTACCTTATTGCATGATGATGTCGTTGATGAATCGGATATGCGTAGAGGAAAAGACACGGCTAATAATATTTGGGGCAATCAAGCGGCTGTTTTAGTCGGGGACTTTCTCTATTCACGCTCATTTGAAATGATGGTTGATGTGGGGGAAATGCGAGTCATGGAAATTCTCGCCTCTACGACTAATGTGATTGCTGAAGGCGAGGTGTTACAACTCCTTAATTGCAATGACCCTGATACGGATGAAGCACGTTATCTTGAAGTTATTTACTCTAAAACTGCAAAATTATTTGAAGCCGCCTGTCAGCTAGGCGCTGTTTTAGCGGGGCTTTCTGAGGAAGATGAAAAGGCCATTGCACAATATGGGATTCATTTAGGAACGGCTTTTCAGCTTGTGGATGATATTTTAGATTACAGTGCATCAGCGGCTGAGATGGGTAAAAATGTTGGTGATGACTTAGCAGAAGGCAAGCCCACCTTGCCATTGATTATTGCCTTGGAACGCAGCAGCGGCGATGAGGCACGCTTAATTCGCAATGCCATTGAGGAAGGCGGCTTAGATAAAATTGATGAGATTATGGTCATTATCGAACAAACAGATGCGCTGAGTTACTCGGCCAATATTGCTAAAAAGGAAGTCATAAAAGCTAACGCTTGCTTAAGTTGCCTGCCTAAAACCGCTTACAAAGATGCATTAGAATCACTCGCTTGGTTTTCTATTAGCCGCACCCATTAAGGCGCACTAAAATAGCGCCGCTTTATCTTTGGTCTGCGCTATTTTAGCGCGCGAATAGAAAAGGTGATTACCACTAAAATAGAAGACATAAAAATTTATTATACTGCTTGGTTTACACATCATTTCAAAGAAAACTCTCAACCTACACTTACTGTAATTATTTGAAATATAAATAAAATATAAATATTATTACGCCACTATAAAATATTCCGCTCGACATTCACTATTGCCATTTTTTGACGAATGGTATATATACTGGCATGTTTTTTGCTGAATACTATTATATCTTTCAATACCAAAGGAAACCAACATGAGTGGAAATGAGTCTCGCCTACAAGCAATTTATCAAATCACAAATCGTGAAGATACCCCCACTGAAATGCCTAAAAAGCTAAAGAAAATCTGGGCAACTGATGTCTTCAACCTTGCTAAAATGGAAGAGCTCCTTTCCAAAAAAGCATTTAAGGGCATGAAGAAAACAATAGCAACAGGCGAGGCACTTGATCCTGCGGTTGCGGATGTCGTTGCGGCGGCGATGAAAGATTGGGCGATGGCGAAAGGCGCTAAGTTCTTCTCGCATATATTCTACCCTATGACCAATGTGACGGCGGAGAAGCATGATGGTTTTATCATCACTAACTCAGAAGGTCAGGCCATTACGGAGTTTACCGGTGGCTTATTAATAAAAGGTGAGCCCGATGGATCTTCTTTTCCTAATGGAAGCATCCGTGTAACCAATGCAGCACGCGGGCATACCGCATGGGATCCTACTAGCCCTGCGTATATTATGCAGTCAGCAAATGGCCCTACCTTAATGATTCCCAGCGTGTTCTTGTCTTGGAC
>JAGLDQ010000133.1 GCA_023145535.1 Cocleimonas sp.
GGTGAATCACTGGATAAAAAAATCCCCTTATTGCGCTCTAATGCCGCCATGAATACAGCAGCTCAAAAAGTGCTTAGATTAATGGAAGGGGAAAACGCAGAGATCACAACGCTGAACTCAAGCTGTGGTGCGGAGCAAGAATATTTCCTTGTGGATGCTAATTTTGCGGCGGCACGTCCTGATTTATTATTAGCGGGTCGTACTTTATTTGGCGCACCAGCGGCGAAAGGACAAGAGTTTGATGATCACTACTTTGGCGCAATCCCTCCACGCGTTCAAGTCTTCATGCAAGACTTTGAAAACACGTTATACAAACTAGGTATCCCTGCAAAAACGCATCATAATGAAGTGGCACCTGGACAGTTTGAGATTGCACCTTATTATGAAGCAGCCAATGTAGCGGCTGACCATCAACAGTTGTTAATGACGGTTATTAAAAACACAGCGGCAAAACATGGCTTTATCTGCTTAATGCATGAAAAACCATTTGCGGGTATTAATGGCTCGGGCAAGCACGTTAACTGGTCTGTGGGTAACTCAACCCAAGGTAACTTGCTTGATCCTGGCGAGACACCTCATGATAACCTTAATTTCTTATTATTCTGTGGCGCGGTTATTCGCGGCGTGCATAAATATGGCCCATTACTACGTGCGGTTATTGCTTCGGCGGGTAATGATCATCGTTTAGGTGCAAATGAAGCGCCACCGGCTATCCTATCCGTTTATCTTGGTGATCAACTAGAGAAAATATTCAACGAGATTCAAGAAGGCAAGTTAGATAGCTCTGAAGGGGGCGGCATTATGGATCTGGGTCTATCACAGATTCTTAATTTTGCAAAAGATCCGGGTGACCGTAACCGTACCTCTCCTTTTGCCTTTACAGGTAACCGTTTTGAATTCCGTGCCGTAGGTTCTGAGCAGTCTGTTGCAGGCCCATTAATTGCGATGAACACAATGCTTGCTGATTCACTTGAGTGGATTGCAACAGAATTAGAAACAGCATTAGCCAATGGCTCACAAGAAGAAGCCGTTGTCACTGTCTTAAAGAAACTCATGGAGGAACATGGCAATGTGGTCTTTGGTGGCGATGGATATTCTGAGGAGTGGCACAAAGAAGCGGTTGAAGAGCGCGGCTTAAAGAATATCCCCACTACGGCGGATGCACTTCCTACTTTAAATGAAGACTATATTAAAGACCTCTTCTCAAGCACGGGCGTATTAAGCAATAGAGAATTAGCGAGCCGTTATGAAGTCTATTCTGAGCAATATATCCTCTCCATTGAGCTAGAAGCAAAGCTAATGATTGATATGGCTAAAACGTCTATCTACCCCGCCGCGACACGCTATCTTGGCGATGTATCGTCTGCCATTATGGTTGCCAAAGATACAGGCGTTGATTTAAGTACAGCAACGGTAGAGAAAGTTGCTGAATTAATATCGGCGATGATGGAGTCAGTGGATGGCCTTAGCGATGCCTTAGCACAGCATGACTTTGATTCTACGGATGCCCATATGCAACATTGTGCAAGTACCATTCGTGGCTTGATGGATGATGTTCGTACTTCTGCTGATGCACTTGAAGTTGAAGTTGCTGATGATATGTGGCCACTGCCTAAGTATCAAGAAATGCTGTTTATTAAGTAATTTCGGTTACAGCCAATAGAAAAAGGTCGCTCATTGAGCGACCTTTTTTATGCCCGTTCTATTATTTAATGATGGCTTTTAATCACCGTCGTTATCACATCATTTTTCTCTCTATGCACAATCTTCACCGGCATATAGTCCAATTTTTTAGCCAACCAAAACATCGTTGAACGCTTACTTCCTGCACGTACCACTTTAACTTTTGTTGTCATAAAATCACCATCAGGGGTTGTTAATCGCTCCTGTCCTTGACGCGCAAAGACATACTGCTTCAGCTCACCACGCTCCATCACATGGTACGTCAACCTTGGCTTATTACTCATCATATCGTTTGCTAGCGCTAACTCAAGCGAAGCTCTATCCACTGTTCCTGCTGGTAGTTTTAGATTGAATTCTTTATCCTTATACCTACCTTGCGCCCTATTTCCTGTAAAGCGTGTCTTTTCAACCCGCGATTTTTTACGGGTTGATTGTAAAAAATAATAGGTGACTGGCGTGATACGATTACCATGAAATGAGCCATCCACCTTTTCAATAATTTTAGCTTTGGTAATCAGCGCAGCAAAACCTTTTGCTTGCGTGTTTTTGTAATAGTGAAATTGATTACCTGAATATTTCAGTGATAAATTCATATCACCCAAATTCATAGAACCTTTGTAGACACTATAATTAGCATCCAGTGCTTTAGGCATTGCATAAACGGATTGACCTAAAAGCAAACTCATTGCTCCCAGTATGAAGGTGATTTTTTTAAATATATTCATTTGTTCATTCTCCCTAGAGATATTGATTGGCGCTCCTCATAAAAAAGAAACCTTATTTAAAATTTCTTGCCTGCGAATCCAGAATATTGCCATATTGATATACTAATGACCTAAAAGCACGCTAAGAAGTTCACTCGAGAGGACTGAAGGTAACTAACTGGTTTTATAACAACTCTGAATATATTACCAAATAGTCCTTGAATTATGCGGCTCAACCGCAATAATTAGAGTAAATTAATACTGGTTGCTTAACCAGACAAACAAGGAGAAAACAATAGTGAGCATAGTTCATTTAAGTGACAATTCTTTTGAAAACGATGTGATTAACAATAGCCTACCCGTTTTGGTTGATTACTGGGCAGAGTGGTGTGGTCCTTGTAAGGCAATTGGTCCAATTTTAGAAGAAATTTCTTCAGAATATGGCGATAAAGTTGTTATTGCTAAATTGAATATTGATGATAATAAAGACGTACCCGCTCAATATGGTATTCGTGGCATTCCAACACTCATGTTGTTTAAAAATGGGGAAGTGGAAGCAACGAAGGTTGGTATGCTAAATAAAACACAACTTATGGCTTTTATCGATCAAAATATTTAATCACTAACAAGGAGTTAACAGGCAATATCCATTGCCTGTTAACTCCCTATAAAAATACTACAGTATGCCCCCTGCATCTACTGGACTAATACAAAACCTCATGCTATCGTTACCTCAGTCACAGACCTAAAAACCGTTCAAGGTGAGCACAGTCATTTCTGACGATGAATTATCTCAATACACCGTAATATAAAATCCTCTCTTTGGATTATGTCTATTATCATTTATATATTATATAAAAAACCGTAGTACCCTACTCAAT
>JAGLDQ010000134.1 GCA_023145535.1 Cocleimonas sp.
TGAAGTTAGTGAAAGCGTTATTTCAGTCGATTGGCATTATGCGCAAACATCGTCCTGTAATGGTATTAGGTATGGGGGGGTTTGTTGCAGGGCCTGGTGGTTTAGTGGCTTCCTTGATGGGAATTCCTGTTGTTATTCATGAGCAGAATGCGGTGGCAGGGTTAACGAATAAGTTATTAAGTAAAGTCAGCAAAAAAATATTGGAAGGCTTTCCGAAAACCTTTGCTAAGGGTGTGACCGTTGGTAATCCTGTTAGAAAAAAAATCAGTGAAATAGCGGCACCAGAGCAGCGGTTAGCGGGACGAGAAGGTGCAATAAGATTATTAATTATCGGTGGAAGTCTTGGCGCGCAGGCGCTTAATGAAACGGTTCCACAAGCATTGGCACAATTGGATGCAAATATTCGTCCTGAAGTTCGCCATCAGGCAGGCAAGGATAAAGAGGTCTCAACGCAGGCAAATTATAAAGCGGTAGGTGTTGATGCGCGGATTACTCCTTTTATTGAGGATATGGATGAGGCGTATGGATGGGCAGATTTAATTATTTGTCGTGCAGGTGCGCTGACTATTGCAGAAGTGGCGGCAGTAGGATTGGCATCCATATTGGTTCCTTACCCTTATGCCGTTGATGATCATCAAACCGCTAATGGTGCTTATTTGGCAGAGAGTGGTGCTGCGATTTTAATCCAACAAACAGAATTTAATAAGGTGTCGGCTGGTGAAGTGTTGCAATCACTGCTAACTGACAGAGAAAAACTATTAAAGATGAGTATAAAAGCGAGAAAACTGGCAAAGCCGATGGCAACCGATGAAGTTGCCGCGATTTGTGCAGAATTGGCCGGTTATAAGTTTAATAAAAGTGTCACCAGTAATGGGGAGAAAAAGACATGAGGGCAAAAACAGACTTAGCACGTAAACGCATTAAGCATGTGCATTTTGTTGGCATTGGTGGTGCGGGGATGGGAGGGATTGCCGAGGTGATCTCCAATATTGGTTTTTCTGTTAGTGGTTCGGATATTGCTGAAAGTCCAATGACACAGCGTTTAGCTGGCATTGGACTTACAGTTTATCAAGGTCATGCGGCTAAGAATATTCAGGGTGCAAATGTTGTTGTTGTGTCCTCTGCCATTGATGAAAACAATCCTGAGATTAAGGAAGCGCGGGAAAATAATATTCCTGTTGTTCCGCGCGCAGAAATGCTTGCAGAGATTATGCGCTTTAGTAATGGAATTGCGGTCGCAGGAACGCATGGCAAGACCACGACGACGAGTTTAGTAACCAGTGTATTGGCAGAAGGAGGGCTGGATCCTACGTTTGTCATTGGTGGAAAATTGAATAGTACCGCCTGTAATTCAAAGCTAGGCACAGGTGAATACTTAGTGGCTGAAGCCGATGAGAGTGATGCGTCATTTTTATTGCTAAAGCCAATGATTTCAATTGTTACTAATATCGATGCAGATCACTTATCAACTTATGGTGGCGATTTTGAAAAACTGAAATCAACCTTTGTCGAATTTTTGCATCACTTGCCCTTTTATGGATTGGCGATTCTCTGTGTTGATGATGAACATGTTTGCGATATTTTGCCCAAAGTTACCCGTACAATTGTCAGTTATGGGATTCATTATCCCGCTGATATTAGGGCAATGGATGTGCGTTATGACGCATCACAAAGTTTTTTCTCGGTGTTGCGCGAAGGAAAAAAAGCGCTGGATATTACCTTGAATATGCCTGGTGAGCATAATGTGCAAAACGCACTGGCAGCCATAGCGGTAGCAACCGAAATTGGTGTATCAGACGAGGCCATTGTTAATGGTTTAAAGAAATTCCAAGGGGTAGGTAGACGTTTTGAGTTTCATGGTGACATACAAACAGAAAAAGGATTAGTCACGCTGGTTGATGATTACGGGCATCATCCCACTGAAATGAAAGCAACCATGCAAGCAGTACGTACCGCATGGCCTGAGCGACGCATGGTGGTGTTGTTTCAACCGCATCGCTTTACACGTACACGGGATTTATTTGAGGATTTTTCAAAAGTACTATCAGAGCCAGATGTCTTACTGTTAATGGATGTCTACGCTGCATCAGAAGAGCCTATTGCCGGTGCAGATGGTCGGTCATTGTCACGCTCCATTCGTAATCGAGGGCTGGTAGACCCTGTGTTTATAGCGTCTGAAGATGATATTGCAGAGTTGTTATTAAGTCAGTTACAAGATGGGGATATCGTATTAACGCTTGGCGCGGGTAATATTGGTGCAATCTCAGCTAGTTTGCCAAAATGTTTATCGTCACAGCGAGGTTTGTTATGACCGATCAGGGGTTTGGGAAAGTAGCCGTTTTGATGGGCGGCTGGGCGGCTGAAAGAGAAGTTTCTCTTAATAGCGGTGCGGCGGTGCTGAAAGCACTATTAGCGAAAGGCGTTGATGCACATGCCGTTGATGCGGATCGTGATGTCTTAACAATCTTAAAAGAAGGCAAGTTTGATCGGGTTTTTAATATCCTGCATGGTCGTGGTGGTGAAGATGGTGAGATTCAGGGTGCGTTAGCTATATTGGAAATACCCTACACAGGTTGTGGTGTCATGGCATCCGCAATCAGTATGAATAAGCTGATGACCAAGCGTATTTGGTCGGGTGCAGAGCTGCCAACACCTACCTTTAAAGTATTGACTGCTGAAACAAATTTTGATGAGGTTGTTCACCAACTTGGTTTGCCATTGATGGTGAAGCCTGCCAATGAAGGTTCAAGCATTGGCATGACCAAAGTAGAGCAGGGAAGTGAGCTACGGGCCGCTTATGAGATCGCGGTAGAATATGATGCGTTAGTATTAGCGGAGCAATGGGTGAATGGTGAGGAATACACTATTTCGTTACTTGGTGAAGAGACATTGCCTGTTATTAGGCTGGAAGCGCAAAGTGGTTTTTACGATTACGAAGCGAAGTATAAATCAGATGAGACAAAGTATTTTTGCCCCAGTGGATTGCCTCAACATGAAGAACAAGCACTACAAGCATTAGCAAAAACTGCTTTTAAAGCCGTTGCTGCAAACGGTTGGGGTCGCGTTGATGTTATGCGTGATAACAAAGGAAAATTTTGGTTAATAGAAGTGAATACGGTACCTGGAATGACGGATCATTCCTTGGTTCCGATGGCGGCAAAGGCAGTTGGAATTGATTTTGATGATTTGGTCATGCGTGTTTTAGCAACCTCTATCTAAAACTAGTCGCAGGGAATGCTTATGAGAAAAAAGAGAGTACAGGTTACAAGGCGGGTTGCAGGAAAGAAAAAAGCCGCTCAAGGTCAGTTATTTTCA
>JAGLDQ010000135.1 GCA_023145535.1 Cocleimonas sp.
CCAACCAAATAAGTTAGCTAGAGCAAGCGATAGCACGCTTAATTACACTTATATTCCCGCCCCTCAGCCGCCTGTTAGCCGCGCGGGACAGTTATTGAATTTACCTGATCCCCAAAATATTGCTCGTTTTAATGTGACTGATCGACAATGGGGCGCCGCCGTAGGGGATGTGAGTATCTCAATGTGGCATCAAGATAAATTGGCAGCATTTAGTCTAAGTATTGATGATAACCACGTTAAAGATCATCCTTTCTGGTTTGACCTTGCGGAGCAGTATGGCTGGCAGTGGACTTGGTTTTTAATTACCAATCAGATCGGCTGGAGTTCGCATGACCATTGGGGGCATTGGCAAAAGGCGCTGGATAAAAAGCATGATATTCAATCGCATACCTATAGCCATTTATGTGATGCACTGTTCTATACCTATCGTGAATATCGTCAATCACAAGCGGTGATTAATCAAAATCTTAAGAATGCCAATGTCATGACAATGGCGTATCCCTTTGGAGTGAATACCAATAAAAAGGGTTCTCCTTGTGAAGATTTGGATACGGAGCGCACTAGCAATAGTCGCAATGAAGCGGCTAAACATTTTCTAGCCGCACGGGATGTGTATGGTGCTTTGAATCACCCAGCAAAGATTGATTTTATGAAAGTCCCTTCTGTGAGTGCCGCACGAAATTTCTTTAATGCTAATGCGAACTGGGCTTATTTTGATTCTATTTTAGAGGCTAGTAGCCATCATTACCGTACTTGGTATTCTGCTCATTTTCATGGTCTTTATAGCGATACCGCAAAGGATTATGTGCGACAAGTTTTAGCGCATATTAAAACGAAAGAAGCGGATATCTGGGTTGGCTCATTTACCCATGTTGCACAATATGCACAGGAATATGCCACCGCACGATTAGAAAACTTACAATCGAGTGCGACAGGCGTACAGTTTCATCTTAAAGATGGTATGAATGATGATTGGTTTGATTATCCGCTGACGTTGAAAATACGCTTGCCTGATCTTTGGCAAGGAAACCTTAACGCGACACAGGATAACTTACCGATTACTGCGACAAGTGTTACCCATAATGGAAAAGCTTATGCACTGATCGAGGCTATTCCTGATCGTGGGCTGGTTGAAGTCTTGTTTTAGCCTATTAATATCCTTCCCAACATATAAATATCCGAATAAGCGATAAGACAATGAATATCTTGGGATTGGATCAGCAGAGGGAAAGATAAACCTTACACGCTTATTATTCCCTACTCTCTAATGCTTCGCCTTCCCTCGCCAAGGCACAAACCTTCGTTCTAAATAGCGCATGAATATATCAATCACATAGGCAATTAAGCTAATCAAGATAACGCCTAAGACTACAATATCTGTCGATAGAAATTTACTCGCGACCATGACCATCATGCCTAAACCTGATTCAGCAGCCACGAGTTCGGCAGCAACAACCGTTCCCCAACAAACACCAATCGCAACGCGCATACCGGTGAAAATTTCTGGCAGTGCATTGGGTAAAATCACATGAAATAAAATCTGTCGCTTGCTCGCGTTTAAGGTATAAGCGGCATGGACTTTGGATAAATTGGTAGACATTGCACCAGAGCGGGCGGCTAGGGCGAGTATCCACACAGAAGCGAGAAATAATAAGAATATTTTGGCGGATTCACCAATACCTAGCCATAAAATCACTAAAGGAATCAGCGCAAGCGGTGGCATTGGCCGTAAAAATTCAACAATGGGGTCGAAAATACGATTCATAGTTTTTGATAACGCGAGTGCAAACCCAAGCGGAATACCAATTAAACAGCCTAATAAAAAACCAGCTAAAACTCGCCCAACACTGGCGGCAACATGTTCTAATAAGGTTGAGTTGCGAAAGCCTTCAGATGAAATAACAAGGAACTGACTCCAGACATCTTGAATCGGTGGCCAGTAGATGGGTTTGACCCATTCAAAAATACTGGAAAGCACCCAAAGCAAAATTAACGTGGCGATACTAATAAAAGTCCAAATTCGCCCTCCTGGTGCGTTGACAAAGGAAGAGTCGCCAAAGGTGACTGTTTTACTGGCTTTGCTTTTAGAACCCCATAATTTGTTGATAAAATTACTCATATTTCCCCCTTTGAACCCATAATCTCTTCTTCCATACCCCAAATCATGGCTAAGACTTCTTCTCTGATTTCAATAAAATCACTTTGTGCTTTAATTTCACGGCTATTGCCTGTGACACCTTGTGCGGCAAAAGGGAGATGATATTGTTTTTCAATCCGTCCTGGTCGGGGTGCCATGACAAATAAACGCTCCCCTAGCATGAGGGCTTCTTCAACGCTGTGGGTGATTAAAATAATGGTTTTACCCGTTTCTTTCCATAATTTTAATAACAGTCCCTGCATTTTTTCGCGAGTTAAGGCATCTAATGCCCCGAGTGGCTCATCCATTAAGATTAAATCGGGATCATTGGCAAGACAACGGGCTAACGCAACGCGTTGTTGCATTCCTCCAGATAACTCATATACCGCCTTTGTGCCAAAATCTGATAGACCGACGACATCAAGCCAATGTTGTGTTTTTTTCGCGATTTCATCGGCGGGTTTGCCTGCCATTCGAGGCCCAAAACCGACATTTTTCTCCACAGTCATCCATTCAAATAATGCACCTTGCTGGAATACCATGCCGCGTTGTGGGCTAGGGCCATTAATGGGTTGATTATTGAAAGAGGCCTCGCCACCAGTTGGCTCTAGAAAGCCAGCTAAAATATCGAGTAAAGTGGTTTTACCGCAGCCTGATGGCCCCAGTATCGTTAAGAATTCCCCTGCTTTTATATCAAATGAAACATTTTTTAATGCTTCGACAGAGTCTCCTTTAGGAACTTGGTATTCCATTGAAATATTGTTGACGTTAAGCCCTTGCATAGCCTCTCCGTTGAATAATTTTTATGAACCACGGGAGACACCGAAGATGTGGAAAATAACAACATTCCGTAGGGTGGGAGCATCCCATCCAATGCAGAGGCCAAAGATTATCAACCTGAATCTGCGAAAAATTGTATAAATATAAAGTATTCCACTAGCCAAAGGTGGGCTTCTTCCACCCTGCCTTTGGAGAGATTATTATCTTCTGTGACTTCCGTGGTGATATTCGTCTTTAAAGGAGGCTTATTTCACTTTCTCAAGGAAAGAAGCATCAATGGCTTTATCATAGTCTGCTTGTGACAGAGATTTTTTAAGCTCTTTTTGCTTCACAAAGAAATCAGCCACTTCTTTGGTAAAGGCTTGTACGCCGCCTTGCATCCAGTCTTTTGATAACTGTTCTTTGCTGGTCAAGAAGGTAAACTTCTTTAACGTTTTAACCGCATCCGCTTCTTTCATCCCAGATGCTTTAGCCAATGTTTTGTAGTATTTAGCGGGGTCTTTGCTATAGGCTACATTTGCATCCTCTGTCACCTGCATGAATTTGGTGACTAATTCGGGATGCTCTTTAGCAAATTTATTCGTAGTTGCCACAATATCAAAAACTTTTAGCCCAATTGCTTCTTGCTCTGCTCCTGTCATGAGCACATCACCATATTCTTTCATGCGGTTTAATGCCCCCCCGAAACCACATGCCATATCGACATCACCACGCGCGAGTGCGGCGGCTGCATCGGTATTACTCATGCTCAATACTTTTACCTTTTTCACATCAACCTTGAGATGCTCAAGTGTTTTCAACATTTTATAATAAGAAACGCCAGAGGTCAGCGTCGCTACTTTTTTGCCTTCTAAGTCTTTTGCATTCTCTTTGGTAATTTTTGCATCTTTATGTACCACGCAGTTATCATTATCAGCATAGGTCATGGCAACGCCAATGAGTTTTAGGTCAACCCCTTTAGTCACACCGATTACAAAAGGAATAAACCCTTGTGAATAGGCAATATCAATATCACCTGACACCATTGCCGCCGTCATCGCATTACCATCACCAAATGAGCGCCAATTAACAGTCACCCCCATTTCTTTGTCATATATTTTTTCTACTTGAGCCACTTGATTAGCAGAAGGCCATTCTAAAAAATAAGCAACATTTAATTCATCTTTTGCCATTGCTGTGGTACTTATGACCGCTGTCAGTAGTGTTGCGCTTAATTGCTTGTATAATTTTTTCATTTGAACCCTAATTATTAGTTGTTAAAAATGCATTCATTAAGAAAAAGACACCATTTTCTTAATGAATTCTGAACAACAATAACACACTATTTAACTTATTGTGTTTCGGCCTTCTAGGTATAAACCCCTGTTTGAATGATGTTAACAACAAATACTGACTGATAGCAACGCCACAATCTTCTTATTCAATATTTCATAACCCCGTTCATTCAGGTGCAGCCAGTCTCGGCTATAACGCTCCTCAATCTTTCGACTCTCCTCACTTTTTAATAAAGCATAGGCATCAAAAATATGTGTCTTGTCACTTGCCAATGATTTTATAAACAGATTGACCGCATCAATCCCCTCTATAATGGGTTTTTCCCTCATACCAAAAATTTTATGATCAATGGCAATATCAGCCAATGGAAAAACAGTGCTTAAAATAACAGGGGTCTTCATCTCATGGGCTTGCTGAATGATTTTTTGTATGTTTTTTTTGCAATTCTCAATAATGTCATCTTTCCGCTCAGGAAAAAGAGGAATCATTTTTAGATCATTAACACACAGTTGGAGAATGATAATATCCGGCTGATGTGTGGCCACATGCGCCTGAAACCTTGCCGCTATTTGAATTGAAGTCTGCCCACCAAT
>JAGLDQ010000136.1 GCA_023145535.1 Cocleimonas sp.
TCAAAGCGCCGTTCGCATGATGAAGGCATCGTACAGGAGGTTTTAGAGGCATCGGATGAACGTGTAGAGCCTAAGTGTCAATATTTCTCCATCTGTGGAGGCTGTAATTTACAACATTTGGACGCTCATGCACAAATTAAGCATAAGCAAAAATCAATGTTAGATGCGCTAAAACATATTGGACATGTAGAGCCTGCTGAAGTCTTTGAACCAATAGTAGGTGAACAATGGGGTTACCGTCGCAAAGCGCGCTTGGGTGTACGTCATGTGCGTAAAAAAGGACGAGTGTTAGTCGGTTTCCGTGAAAAACAGGGTGGTTTTTTAGCGGATATAGACCGTTGTGAAGTCTTACATGAGTCGGTAGGTAAAAACTTGCCCGCCTTTCAAGCATTGATTTATGGTATGGATGCACGTGAGCAGCTACCACAAATTGAAGTGGCTGTCGGTGATAATGCAACCGCACTCATTGTGCGTCATTTAGAGCCATTATCCGACGGTGATTCTACAAAATGGATAGCCTTCGCTAAAGAGCATCATTATCAACTCTATTTTCAGCCTAAAGGCCCTGACACAGTTCATCTCGTTTATCCTGAGCATGCAGAGTTGTTCTATGAACATCCTGACTTTAAGACTAAAGTCATGTTTGGCCCGCAAGATTTTTTTCAGGTCAATACCAGTATTAACCTCCAAATGGTTCCGCGAGCGGTTGAGTTATTGCAATTAACAGGTGATGAAAAAGTACTAGATCTATTCTGTGGGTTAGGCAATTTTACTTTGCCAATAGCGCGTCATGCCGCTCATGTAACAGGCGTTGAAGGCGATGATATTATGGTGATGCGCGCCCGCGAAACAGCGCAAGCCAATCAGATTGAAAATACCGATTATTATAGCTGTGATTTAATGGGGGATATGAAGGGCGAGCCGTGGTTGAAGAAACAGTATGACTGCATCTTACTT
Organism: Cocleimonas sp.; assembly: GCA_023145535.1. Lineage (GTDB taxonomy): Bacteria > Pseudomonadota > Gammaproteobacteria > Thiotrichales > Thiotrichaceae > JAGLBW01. Next base: position 958 of record JAGLDQ010000136.1, read on the forward strand.
GATCCACCGCGTTCTGGTGCAAAAGAAGTGATTGAGCATTTTAGCAAGTTAAAAGCCAAGCGTATTGTTTATGTATCCTGTCATCCTGCAACTTTGGCCCGTGATGCAGATGCCCTCGTTAATACACATGGATATAAATTATTAGGTGCGGGGATTATGGATATGTTCCCGCATACTGCGCATGTTGAATCTATTGCTGTATTTGAGCTTTAAAAAATAAACCCCAGAGTACGCAAAGGAAATGTAGGTACTTCTTGGCATCTTTTGCGAGAGGTATTCGTTACTAATAGGAAAATCATATGTCAGAAGAAGTACTTGAATTTTCAGCAGGCTTATTTGCTGATCTCTTTGAAGATAATAAAGAAATTAATGCAACAAGTATTGGTCACTATCAAACCTATGGTTTTGTGCTCGCGGTTGCCTCATCACCTGAGAAGCTCAGCCCTGTTGAATGGCAGCCTTTGTTATTTAAAAACAATAAACTCCCCGACTTTGAATTTCCTGAATTAGGTAAAACCTTTACTTTTAATATCCGTAGCTTATGGAATGAGTTAAATGGTCAGCTAAAAAAAGAGAGGATTGTCCTGCCAGAGGCGTGTGATTACTCTAGTGAAACAGGGGCTAATGAGGCATTAGTCGCCTATTGCTCAGGATATCTAAAAGGTTATGTTTGGTTAAAAGATGTCTGGGAGCATGTTACCGAAGAGACGGATACGGCTGATTCAAAAGCCGATATGATGATTAAAATGCTAGTGTTTGCATTAATGTCTTTCACCAATAAAGAAGCCGTTAAGCAAAGCAAGCAAAAAGGTCAGAAAACAATGACGACTGATCAGGCATGGAAATTATTACCAACCTTGCTAACCAGCGTGGGTATAAACGGACAGGCAATTAGTGAAATAGAAAGACTCACAACAGAGCAAGATGCTAAGCTAGAGGCCGTGCAACCTGTCGCGAAAATAGGAAGGAATGATCCTTGTTATTGTGGAAGCGGTAAGAAATATAAAAAGTGTTGTTTGCAGTAAACCCTATAGCCCAAAGACCGTAGGGAAGCCTACCGTCTTTGGGTTGTTTTAGAGGCGAGATTTAACTAAAAAGATCAACTTCATTACGAATTTCAGTTTCCATGTTGGCTATGCTGCCAAACTGCTTCATCATTTCATCTGCTCCTTCATTAGCCATTAGTTGTTTCATAAAGGCTTCTTGATGCGCCTTACTCTCCCATTTAACGATACAGTACACACGACTATCAGCATCTATCCCTGAGTCACGACTGATAAATCCCTCTGCTTTAGCGATATCCGTGTCGATATTTTTTGATAACGTTTTCCAATTTTCAAGTTGTCCATCATGTAATTTGAAAGATTCAATGATTGTAAATGGATTCATTATTAAGTTCCTTTAAGTGGTTGGAGTTAGTAGTTTATTTCATCTCTACTGACAGCATTGTGTCAGTAGAGAATTAAATAAGCCAAATAATCACTCCCGTACACTTTTAAGACCCTCTTGATACTCATAAAGAGGCATAAATTCATTATTTTAATCCTCCTACAATACTTTAGTATCATAGATGAAATCTATTCGCTTGAAAGGCGAAGATTTGAACCTTATTTATGGAAATCAATCCCTTATAAAATATAGCTCCGTCTGTCTTTTTATGTAAGAAAATTGGTGATGGTATTGCTAATATGATCCTATTAACTGGACTTATAACTGAACTTATTAGATCAATAAGTATCTACTGTTTAGTTAATACTAAAAATACACAGGGGAACAATATTATGGAATTCATCGTTATATCACTCTTTATCTTTATTTTTGTCGCTTGGTTTGCTCTCGTACGTGATTTTCACAGAGAAGACCAAAAACGAGATGTCATCCAGAAGCTTTTTGATGATGGCATTAATTAACATCTAAGTACCCAGAAAAAATAAATCAAACAAAATTTTATTTTCTTTTTTTGAGCCTCAAGACGTAGCGATGGGAATTCTTTGACCGGAGCAACAACACAGGAAATCGAACAACAGGGAGTTAAATTGTTAGGTTAATTTTGGGCGGGGACTTAAGCCCACTTATCAAATTACTATAAAACAGTCCTATCTGCGGTGATAGACTGTTTTGTCTGCAAACAAAGGAATAAAAATTCCTGAATAATAATTATAAGCGGACAAAATAATGAAAAAAAAATCCCTATCACTTGGGCTTATTGCTTTGACTATAGCCACAACAGCCTGCTCTGCTCCTCAAAGAACTCATCCTCACTATACTCCAACACAACGACATAATACCCCTCCTCCTCTCGCTAGAGAACAACGATACATTCCAGAAGATCAGCAACAATATTCACAAGCGCCAAACTATTCTCCCTCTATTCAGATGCGACAAAGTATTATTAGATTAGCCTATCAAGAGTTAGGAACTCACTATAAATACGGTGGTTCAAGTCCTAGAGAGGGGTTTGATTGTAGTGGTTTAATGGCTTATATCCACAAGAATGGCGCAGGTATCAAGATTCCACGTACTGCCGCAGGACAGCAGAATAAAAGCCGCACAGTAAGTTATGCCAATATACAACCTGGTGACATGCTATTTTTTAAAACGAGCGCTAGAAATAATCATGTTGGCATTTATATTGGCAATCATCAATTTATCCACGCTCCTAATCGACGTAGTAAAGTGAAGATTACCACGATGAATAATTCATACTGGCATAGCAAGTTTGTTAAATTTGGTAGTTTTGTTGAAGGCTAAAGACTTCGAATATGCACTATGCTATTAAGACATAGCACAAAATACATCTCACGATGCTAATGATATAACGGTTCTAAACCTTGCTGTTTTTTACCACTTTCCTCTACCATACCCTCTGCTTGCATTTGATAGTCCTTAACCGCTTTCCATAAGCCCTGCCCTTGCCAGTGGCTTTTATCCTTTGCATATAAGCATTGATTGAGTTGCTTAATTTGTTGTTGCAATGAGCTATTGCTTAACTCAGACAATGCGGCAGGTGATTTACCTAAACTTTGCCCCCATTGCTGTAAAAACAACTGTGCTTTAGCAGCATTGTTCTTGTGACACGCTTGTTCAAGATCGCTTAGGATTTGTTGTTTACTGGCCGGCGCCTTTTTTTCTAATGTTGTATGCAAACGCTTTTTACTTTTCCATTGCATAAACAACCCAGCTAACATGGTTGCTAGCAATAATCCTACCAGCGCAATTATAATCTTCAGGGTCATTGATAATGCTGGTTTTTCTTCTAGTATCGTTTCTTTTTTATTTGCTGTTGTATCAAGGGCTGGTTTACTCATTGCCTTTTGTGTTGCAATAGCGACAGGGTCTCCTGATATTGATAACTTCATCGCTTCTAGTTTGGCTATTTCCTGTTGATTAGTTTTGCTATTCCACCATGGAATACTAAGCTCAGGTATTTCAAACTCTCCACCTCCTGTTGAGACTAACACAATGCGCTTATTCATAGTGCCCACGATCCCATCTAGATTACGCTCATTGGTAAAACTGGGTTTTTCAGGATACAACTTGATTCCTAAGGGTGCTTGTAAATTGATTTCTGGTAATTGTTCAGCGCGTAGTCCATCAGCAATAGCGGCTAAAATAACGGATACAGGCTTGCCAGCTTCAATTTGGTCAGGTGGAGTGGGCCAATTTAAATGCAGTGAAAAATCTTTGGCTACAATCCAATCTTTACCTGTAAATTCTGCTGGACGGGGCTTTATTTCAATACTGACTTCACTTGAGCGAACCCGTACTCGTTTAGCTCTGGAGCTAAATCCAAAACTATTATTGGGTAAACGCTTGCTTGAGCGGCGCATCGTTCCGCTAAACATACTCGGTGCAAACACCAACTTGCCACTTTCTTGCGGAATAATAGCAAAACGACGTGTTAGCATACGATAATCTTGCCCATTACGTTTTACTATACGTTCAGGCGTATTGCCCAGAGGTTCTATTTCAGCACGACCACCTTTTAGGCGAGGCCGCGTTAGGGTTGAGTCACTTCTAAAAGGTCTAGCGTATAATAAACGCTGAATATAGATAAATTGTCCTTGTACATAGGAAGATTTTTGCTCTATTTCTGCTTCAACAATAATATCCTGATGCCCATTACCCTGTGTTACGCCCTCTTTGATGATAATTTCTCGCACTTTCGTTACTTCATTGCCCACAGTGATAACGGGAATCGTTATTTTTCCTGCTTTCTTGGCAACCAATGTGTAAGTCCATGTCGTGGATTGACTCATATCACCGTTAATAATACGCACACTACTTTGTTTGTATTGATCAAGAATTTCAAAATCTTGTTGCAACGGACTAATATCAATATTGCCCGAAGTGGCGCTGCTACTGGATATTGACAACTCGAAAGCTTCATCTATATTGAGCTCAGAGCGGTCTATCTTAACGTTTAATTCGGCTGTTGAGATTAAGGGGAATAGCAAAATGAACAGAAAAAAAACTAAAGTAGTCATCTCTCGTAAAAAGGCCAAGCTCATAGGTTTCCTAACATTAGCCATTCGTTGCCATGCTCTAGTGTGACCGTGTGTCCCGTGAAAAACATCCCTAGACTGACTGCGCGAATACTTAAGCATTCCGTGTATCACCATGGCTGTTGCTCCCCTCGACCCCGAGTGCTGCTTCTACGTCGATATTGATACATAAATTTCCTCCGCCATAAACCAGCAGAATCATCAGGAATTTTTCTCAGCCACTGATCCGTACGTTGATTTTGCTCACGCAATTTCTGTATTTCTTCTTCGCTTTTTTTCTCAATTTTTTTCTGTTTTTTACGTTCTTCTGACTCCTTACCTTGACGACCATGTTGCTTAGGATCTTTTACGCCTTCTGCATCCTCCTTTTTATCTTTACCTTTATCTGACTTGGCTTCTTTATCTTTCTGCGCTTTGTCATCCTGTTTTTCTTTATCGCTTGCCTCTTTATCCTTTTGCTCTGATGACTCCTTATTTTGATCAGATGCTTC
>JAGLDQ010000137.1 GCA_023145535.1 Cocleimonas sp.
TTTTTATTCTCTTCCTCTTTTTTCTGATCTTTTTGTTGTTGCTTTTTTAATTGTTCCACCAAGGTTTTATTATCCTTAGCATCTTGTAAATCTTTATTTTTAGTTAACGCCTTATCATAAGCAGCGATTGCTTTATCATAGTGTCCCTGCTTAGCTAGCGCATTGCCGCGATTATAATCAGCATCCGCTGTATCAAATTGTGAATACAGCTCATCCGCTTTTTTATAATTCTTATTACGATAAGCGGATGCGGCTTGCCAATCCGGACGTTTAAATAATTTTTCAGCCTTATCAGCCTGTTTTTGTTCTAATGCAATTTCCCCGCGCTGATTATTATTTTTCCATAGCGCATCCCACTCATAAGCATGAGCCGTTTGTGGTTGTGGCAAGATAAAAAAGGCGAGAACAAGTGAAAATAAGACCCCGCGTCGAAATAATAATAACGCCAAAGGAATCAATAATAAGCTTAAATAAATACCTACATTATTCCAGTATTCAACCTCTCGATCTTTTTTCTCTACCATGCCGCTATCAAGTTTATCTTGTTCTTTTAAGGAAAATTTTTGATTAAAAAATTGAATATCGTTATCCGCCAACACTGATAATTTATAACTACCTCCGCCCGCTTGGGCGACTTGCTTTAACTCTTCTTCATTTAACGATGCAATAATGGGCAATCCATTAGAATCCGTATAAACACGCCCTCCTGCTAATGGGATGGTACTCCCCTTTGTCGTACCCACACCCAAAATCGACACGTTATAACCCTGTTTTTGTGCTTTTTCCGCACTTGCGATGGCTTTATTCAACTCAGCCAAACCATCCGTCATTAACAGAATATTGCCCTTTTTAAAGCCCCCTTGTTGTAATAATTTACTTGCTTCATCAATCGCCAAATAAACGCGACTACCCTGCACAGGCATAATGCCAGGCCCTAGGTGAATAACTTGCTCAGAAATATTGTTAGTATCATCAGTGAGTGGTGAAACAGGAAAGGCAGCGCCCGCAAAAACAACTAGACCTGTTTGTCCTTCCTTACGCATCTTAAGCAAGTCAATCAGTTTAAAACGAGAACGCACAAGGCGCGACGGGTTAATATCATCAATAATCATTGACGTGGATAAATCCATTGCTACCACTAAACCCTGCTGTGTTTGAAAAGCAGGAACAGCGCGCTTCTCCCAACTTGGTCCTGCTAAAGCGATAATAGCGATTAGCCCTGCAAGGGTCGTACTAACCACAAAGATTTTGTTTTTTCCACCCGAACTTGCACTTAAAATATAAGGACGTAGGTTTTCATCAATAAAATCATTCCACTGCGCCGTGCTACTTTTTATTTGATGTAACCACCAAACGAGCAAAGCTAAAACAGGTAATAATAAAAACCAGAGTGGGTATAGGAAATGGAAGTTTTCTAGTATCATTTTATTGCGTTGATTAAACCTTTAAAAATAGATTTATAGCAAAAACGCAAAGTGCGCTAAGAAAAGATAAATCTATGTATTTCCAGCATTCCCACTCAAAGCATGGGAACGACGTGTTTTGATGCGCGATCTTTAGCTTGTCATTTATAACGAACGATTGCGTAATACAATAGCTATTCCAAATAACAACAGCGAAATAGCCAACGGCAAGTAGAATAAATCGATCCGTGGTCGCCACTCCTCTTGTTCGCGCACAATAGGTTCTAAGCGATCTAACTCTTCATAAATGCGTTGAAATTCTAGGGTATCACGTGCGCGAAAATACTTTCCTTTGGTCATTTCAGCAATTTTCTTTAACGTACCTTCATCTAAAGAACTGCGTTGAAAAAAATCTAATGACTGCGAGCTATCTGCGCCAATACCTACCGTATAAATCTTGATATTCTGTTGCGAAGCCACCTCTGCTGCTTCATAAACGCCGACATTACCTGCAGTGTTTTCACCATCCGTTAATAAGATCAAAACATGTTCGTTATCATCTTGGTCTCTCAAGCGCTTAACTCCTAAACCAATCGCATCACCAATGGCTGTTTTTTGACCCGCCAAGCCTAGTGCGGATTCATTTAACAGTTTTTTAATGGTTTCTCTATCAAAGGTAAGGGGCGCTTGTAAATAAGCTTGATCGCCAAATAGAATCAGTCCAATACGATCCCCCTTACGACGCTCGATAAACTCACTCGCCACAAATTTTGTTGCGGTTAAGCGATCAACCCATTGATTGCCTACGCGATAATCTTGCTCACGCATACTTCCTGAGAGGTCAATTGCCAACATGATATTGCGCCCTTTTACAGGCAAGCTGATAGACTCCCCGACCATAACAGGTCGTGCCACTGCGGTGACTAATGCCAACCATGCAATCATACTGAGTAGCATAATTAACCATGAGAAGTTATTAGCACGACTCGTTGCTGGCGCATCGTTAAAGTCGCGCAGAAAGGGAACTTGCAATGCTTGTTCCCGAACTTGTGTAACAGGCTTTATGAGTAAGCGTAAAAGTATGGGTAGAGGGATTAAAAGAAATAACCATGACCATTCAAAGACAAGCATCACTTCCCTCCACATTATCTAGGCTTGACACTGAAGCATCTATAAGACGCATTATTTTAGATTTCAATAGCACCATATCGTCTACACCTTTTCCGATGCACTAACTAATTGCTGCTTCAACCAAGCATCAGTCAGTCCTAATAGCGCCTCACGATTATAATCAACATCAGGACGATAAGGCTGTTCCGCTAACGCACAGCCTACTCCATCAGTAAAGGCTTTGGTTTTCCCTTGCTTATTCAAAAATAACAACCAATCATCACCCGCTAAATTTGCTATCGCACTCCGCCCATATAACGAGATAGCGGTGCGACGTAATAGTTCTGAAAGTGCCACAATCAATGCTTTAGGTGTTGGTGATTGCTGTTCTAGTTTGTTAAATAGCTGCAATGCCTGATCAATAATAATTTCTTGCGATGTTTTACGTTGACTACGGATATATAAATACACGACTAACGCTATCATCAATACAAACAATCCGAATAAAATCCACCAACCAGGGGCTAATGGCCACCATGAAACAGCGCTCGGTAGGTGAATATCTTTAAGATTAGCCAGTGCGTCAGTAGGGGCGGTATTAGCAGTAGCGATTATACTCATGCCGCCCCTTCGATTAGTTTCATCATGCGCTGATTATTATCATCGCGAGTACTGATATTGACTAGTTTCGCTTTGGTTCTATTGGCCAGTTGGACTAATTGTTGACTCAGTTGTTGATTAAGCGCTTCATGCTGTGAGCGCACCTTTTTATTAGCAAAATTTAAACGTAAAAAACGCTGTCCATTGCTTAATGAAAAACGTTGTTTTTTCATTTGTTGTGCATCCGGTAACTGCGTTTCAAAGGGATCACTAATACGAATTAGCGTAATGGCGGCATGACGACTTACGGATAAAAGCTGTTTTTCTGCCTCGTCATCTAACCCCCTAAAATCGCTCACAATATAAACCTGAGAACCAGGTGAAACAACACGACGTAAGCGCTTCCAAGATTGTGCTAATGATTCATTTGATGGTGAGTTAGGTTGACCCGCTTGATGAAATAATGCCTGAGAGTAATCGGCTAAATGCTGTAATAAATGCAGTATTTTTGCTTTGCTACGGGCGGGGCGCACTTCGATGTGTTTCTCGGCACCGACAATCATTCCCCCCGCTCTATCGCCATCTAACCAGCTTTTCCAAATGAGCAAGCTGGCGATTTCTGTTGCCATGACTGACTTAAAACGACCTCGTGTGCCAAAAAACATGGCGGGACGTAAATCTGTCCAAATTAAAATCGGACGTTCACGTTCTTCTTGGAATACTTTAGTATGCGGAAGCCCTGTTCGAGCGGTGACTTTCCAATCCATTGCGCGAATATCATCCCCTGGCATATAAGCACGTGACTCCGCAAAATCCATACCACGTCCTTTATAGACGGATAAATGTTGCCCCGCCTGAGGCGCGCGAATTTTCTGTCTGCCTCGCTGTAACACACTGGCACTATTTTGCTGACGCAATAAAGAATTTATTGAGCTTTGAATGAGTCCATCACCTTTGATTGGCGCATGAATGGTTTGATTAGTTGCGACATCACCCTCCATAATTACGGAACAGCCACCAGTGAAAGTAACTTATCGATCACCTTGTCAGAAGTATACCCCTGCGCTTCAGCCTCAAAAGTGAGTAAGATGCGGTGACGCAAAACACAATGAGCAATTGATTGTACATCGTCAGGCCCCACATAATCTTTACCCATCAACCAAGCATGAGCACGTGCACAACGATCAAGCGCCAAGGTTGCACGGGGGCTTCCACCATAAGCAATCACACCCTGCAACGCATCACCATAGGCATTCGGATCACGTGATGCCATGACTAATTGCAAAATATATTGTTCCACATTATCTGCCATGTAGAGTTGCATAACATCTTGGCGTGCCGCAAGAATTTCTGCAACCGTAATCACGGTTTGCTGTTCTTCTTCCTGATGTTGAATATGTTGCAATGCTTCTGCGCGATTTAAACGCAAAATTTTCTGCTCCGCTTCTAGATCAGGATAACCGACGATGACATGCATTAAAAAGCGATCTAATTGTGCTTCGGGTAAATGATACGTTCCTTCTTGCTCAATCGGATTTTGCGTTGCCATCACCATAAAAGGCTCGGGCAATTTATGCGTTGTTCCTGCAACCGTAATTTGATGCTCTGCCATTGCTTCTAGCAAAGCTGACTGCACTTTCGCAGGGGCACGGTTAATCTCATCGGCAAGAATCAAGTTATGAAACAGCGGGCCTTTTTGAAACTGAAAACTCCCCTCTTGTGGTTGGAATATTTCTGTGCCCGTTATGTCCGCCGGTAATAAATCAGGGGTAAATTGAATACGATGAAAATCACCCTCTACCGCTTCGCTTAAGACTTGAATTGCGCGTGTTTTAGCCAAACCCGGCGCGCCTTCGACCAACATATGCCCATCAGCCAATAGCGCGATTAATAACCGATTAACCAGTTTTTGCTGACCTATTATTTTGCCTTCAATATACTGCTGAAGCTTTTCAAAACTTTGTTTTTGCGTCATTCCTGTTCCTATTAAAACCCCTTTGGAGAGGGGCAAAACTATAGGTGATTAGCTGTGTTAATTGTATTAATTATTAGTAATAGAATCGTTTTTTATTCCTAATCTAAAATGAGATAATACTTTTTTGGTGTAATTCTATCACCTGACACTGATACAACCCCGCTCAACATTAATAGCTAATATTTTACACCTTTTAACGGATAGTTTATTGAACAAAAATTATGAATATACAAAAAAACCACTCATTAAAAAAATACAATAGCTTTTCTGTAGAGACGAAATCTCGCTACTTCTGCCAGATAGCGTCTAATGATCATATTGATGCACTGCTAGAATGGCGACAACAATCCAGACTTCCCTTATTATTACTTGGAGGCGGTAGCAATATTCTCTTTATCAATGATTATCAAGGCATGACTGCAGTCATCAAAACCAAAGGTATTGTAATCGTTAACGAAGATAGCAATTACACTTATATAAAAGCCAGTGCGGGAGAAAACTGGCATCAGTTTGTGCGCTGGACTGTTGAAAATGGCTACGCGGGATTAGAAAATCTATCACTGATTCCTGGCACGGTTGGCGCAGCGCCAATGCAGAATATTGGTGCTTATGGGGTTGAATTAGCCGATGTTCTATACGAGCTTGAAGCGGTTGAATTATCAACAGGAAAAAGAAAAATATTTAGCCAACAAGAGTGCTTATTTCATTATCGGGATAGTTTTTTTAAAGCGAATGCCTTTGGTCAGTATTTAATTCAATCTATTACCATTAAATCGCCTAAAAAACCGCAGTGGAAAATTGAGTATTCGGGGGTTAAAGAATCGCTTAAAGCACAAATTATAAATGCTGAAACCATCAGTAATAGCATTATTGCATTGCGCCAAAGCAAACTGCCTGACCCTGTGGTTATTGGTAATGCGGGGAGCTTTTTTAAGAATCCCTTATTAAGCCAATCAAAATGGCAAGCACTTAAAGAGTTGCACCCTGATTTATCGGGCTATCCTCAAGCAGATGAATTAATGAAAACGTCAGCTGCATGGTTAATTGATCAGTGCGGATGGAAAGGTAAGCGAAAAGGTAATGCTGGTGTCTATAAAAAACATGCGCTAGTGCTGGTTAATCATGGTGATGCTAGTGGCGAGGAAATCTGGAAAATAGCCAATGACATCATTAACTCCGTTAATGATAAATTTGGAATTAAACTTGAAGTTGAACCGAGAGTAATAAATTGCTAATTATTACCATATGTCAACGTTTTTTGAACTCTACTCATTATAATGTTATTTTTATAACAAATATAAAAATAACTTAATACAAGAGTGTTTCAAATGAAGTTACATTATTACGATGGTAATGAGAGAACCGTTGATATTATTGATCAAGAAGTTCCTTTCCCTGATGGACGTTTGATTGTCTCGCGCACAGATACCGCTGGGGTTTTGACGCATTTTAATCAATCATTTACTGATATGTCTGGTTACACAGAAGAAGAATTAATGGGTAAAAATCATTATATATTACGTCACCCCGATATGCCTGCGGCAGCATTTAAAGATTTATGGGATACCGTTCAGAAAGGTGAAAAATGGAGCGGCTATGTAAAAAATCTGCGTAAAGATGGCTTGTTTTATTGGGTTCATGCTGTTGTTATTCCTAATGTGCGTAGTGGTGAGATAGTCGGCTACACTTCGGTTAGGCGAAAACCCTCCCGAAATAAAATTAATCAATGCATTCCCCTTTATGCCGAAATGCTTGCAGAAGAAGGAGAGCAATCATGCCCTACGTGTTAACCGTTAGCCCTGATTTTACGCCCAAACATATTGCAGGTTGGTATATTTTTAACACATGGTTGCAAAGGCAAAGTGATATGGGTTTCCATGTTGAGCTTTATAATAGTTTTAATAAACAACGTGAAGCGATTGCAGATAATAAAATTGATCTTATCTATGCCAACCCCTATGACGCCGCCATGTTAGTACGTGAAAAAGGTTTTAAAGCACTTGCCGCTCCACTAGCAAAAGCAGATGAGGCAATCATTGCCTGCAATGGTGAAGCTAAAATTAGTGCTATTGAAGATTTAAAGCCTGATTTAAAAATAGTCACCACCGATGACCCTGATGTGCATCTCATGGGAATGATGATGCTTGAATCCGCTGATCTTGATAAGGACAATACGAATATTGAAGAAGTTGATGGCTATGTACTAGTCGCTAAGAAACTCTTACAGCAACAAGCTGATATAGGTTTCTTTCTCAAAGATGCCTATCATGATTTATCCCGCCTAATTAAAGATGATTTGAAAATATTAATCACCAGTGAAATATTTGTTATTCGTCATATTTTATTGGCAGGGCCTGAGTTGCAACAACATCATCAACAGTTGCAATCTTTATTGGTTAATATGCACAATGATCCTAAAGGCGCAAGTGTTCTTGACTCAATGGGGCTTAAGGGCTGGGAAAAGCAAACTCAGGAAGATACTGAGTTTATGATTGATCTTATGGATACATTATAGCGTTTTAAGTTAACATTTACACCGTTTCGAATGGGGTGTGGATGTGGAAAACTAACAAACGATTCCCGTCAGCTTGAATAGGACTTCCACCCCTATCAAGTTCGCTCAGTTAATTCATACCCTAAACTAATACCAAAACGGCTACCACCAAAAACAAAGCTTCAGTCATCTCAATACTAAGCCCCAGAATGTCTCCTGTAACCCCTTTTAATCGTGCAAGCGCCCAATAACGTATTGCGAAAACGAGTAAACTAATTGCCATTAAAATGATTAAGCTCGTCGCAAAATAAACAATCACCGCGATAAAGACTAAAATAAGGGCAACAATTTCAGGATGCTCTTTCTTTTTCAATTCAAAAGCCAAGCCTTTCGACTGTGAAACAGGTGAATAGGTCAATAACCCAATAGCAACCGCCCTTGCGACAACAGGTGCTAATAATAAACTCCAATAGCTCATCTCCGAATTTAGTATCGCAACTACTGCCGAGTATTTAAGAAGTAGAATTAAAACGATACTAGCAATGCCTATGGGTCCTGACACGGGGTCTTTCATTATTTCTAGTGTGCGATCGACACTGCCTTGACCACCCACTAGTCCATCGGCCGTGTCTGCTAATCCATCAAGATGTAATGCACCTGTCGTAAAAACCCATAGCATGATAATAATGGCAGCAACGAGATTATAGGCATCCTCACCCACATTATTTGATAGTAATTCTGCAACTAGTATTAAAAACAAGCCAATAAAAAAACCAACAACAGGATAATAAAGGATAGAGGATGAAATCTCCTCTTCCTTCATTTCTGCTATTTTAGGTGTTGGGATTCGTGTCAGAAAAATCTGCGCTATAAAAAATGATTTAATCAAAGGGGGCATATTTTATTTTTATTAGGAGGCATGACAGCCATGTGAAATTAATGTACCCCAAGCCCCTGTTTCGTCATGGTACATACGAATAGTTGAGAGGCTGGCATAGTCCACATTTAAGCGAAATAAATTTTCTTCCTGCATCCCTAAAATATACATCAAAATAACGCGGATCACGCCTGCATGGGTGACGAGCAAGATACGTTTTCCCTTATACTCTTCACTTATCTGCTTAAGCGTCTTTAAAACACGCGCTCGAAAGTCGTGAAAATCTTCTCCTTCGGGTGGTGTTTGCTTCGTTGGAGAAGCCCACCAACGCTTGAGTGTCTCGTCATTATCTTTTAGCAGGTCATCGGGAGATTGACCCTCCCACTCTCCAAAGTGAATTTCTTCCAATGCATCAATGACTTCACAGGTTATATCTTCTTGATCAGACAAAGAACCTGCAAACTCAACGCAGCGTAATAAAGGCGATGAAATAATCACATCCCATGTCACATCTCCTTGCAATGTTGTTTGCATTTGCTCCCAACCATCATCGGTGAGCTTATCATCTGTACTGCCACGAAAAATATCGCCGCCTTCTACTTCGCCATGACGAAGTAGGTCTATCACTGTTGTTTTTGG
>JAGLDQ010000138.1 GCA_023145535.1 Cocleimonas sp.
CCCACCGCTCAAGATGAGCGCGCAGGCTAAAATTATTGACTTTAAATAACGTCGTATATCCATAGTATTGATAGTCCTTTACCTATTTATTAATTAAGGAATTTCAAATAAATAAATTCCTAATAGTGAAAAATAGTAACTATGCTTAGGAGCGTACACAAAAACAACATCCTGATCTCTAGCTTGCACTCAACAGTTGCATTAGAGCTTAGGGAAGTTATTCGGTATACATTCCTTAGTTGCTATTATTTTTAAGCATTATTATAGAGATATTGTTTAGGGGGGATGACACAAACCTGAACCCTAAGTCTATTTGCATAATAGAGTTTAGATTATACAAATTTACATGAGAATCAAGCTGTTTTTATTAAAGCGTCGTAAAAACATTATGTAAGGCTTTGTTTTTACTTCGATATGTTTAGATAGTAAGCAGATGGCTCTGAGAGGAGGATGATAATCAGCCTATTTACAAAATAATGCAGCGGCTATATTTCTATCATCTGCCATCAAGATATTAAAGGTTCGACAAGCCGCTTGCGTATTCATTATTTCAAAACCAATGCCAGCGTTAACGAGACTCAAATAGACTTCTTTTTCAGGAAACAGCTGCTTAATACCCGTGCCTAAGAGTATCACCTCAGGTTGTAATACATATATTTTCTCTAAGTGCTGTGCTTGAAGGTCAGTAAAGACGGCTGGTTGCCAATCAGGAGCAAAATGTTCAGGCGTTAGAATCAAGCCTTGGGTAAAGCTTTTATCATTAATGCGTATACTTTGATCATCATAACCTGTGATGACAAAGTGATTGTCGTCGTGCGCTTCGCTAAATTTCATAATAAGTCTAAATATTGCTGTTTTGAATCACAGGCATCTTACACTATTGACACTGCCTTAATGCAAATGTAATGTGCTGTCTCTTATAATTTCATAAAAAAATACACAGATAAAGGTAATAAAATGAATCCTGTAAAAATAGGCTTGTTGGGTCTGGGGACTGTCGGTGGCGGTACGGCAACGGTCTTGAAACGTAATGCAGAAGAAATAGCACGCCGAGCAGGACGAGGCATTATTGTGGATTATGCAGCTACGCTTGAGCCAGCACGCGCAGAGGAGCTTGGCTTACCTGATTTGCGTATTACCGAAGAGGCATTTGATGTCGTTAATGACCCTGATATATCGATTGTTGTCGAACTCATTGGTGGTTATTCGCCCGCTAAAGAATTGGTGCTACAAGCGATTGAAAATGGCAAGCATGTTGTGACTGCAAATAAAGCACTAATCGCCGTACATGGTAATGAGATTTTTGCTAGGGCGCAAGAAAAGGGCGTTATCGTCGCATTTGAAGCGGCGGTTGCAGGGGGTATTCCGATTATCAAAGCCTTACGTGAAGGGTTAGCGGCAAATAAAATCGAATGGTTAGCGGGTATCATCAATGGCACGGGCAATTTTATCTTGACGGAAATGCGTGATAAAGGACGGGCATTTGATGATGTCTTAAAAGAAGCGCAGGAATTGGGTTATGCCGAAGCAGATCCTACTTTTGATGTGGAAGGTATTGATGCAGCGCATAAATTATCGATTCTGTCATCAATTGCTTTTGGTATTCCGCTACAAGTTGAAAAAACCTATACCGAAGGCATTAGCAAGATTAGTCGGGAGGATGTGACTTATGCATCAGAGCTTGGCTACAATATCAAACATCTTGGTATAGCTCGTCGCACCGAAGAGGGAATTGAGCAGCGCGTTCATCCTACAATGATTCCCAAAACACGCCTAATTGCGAATGTCAATGGTGTCATGAATGCGGTGTTAGTGAATGGTGATGCTGTTGGTCACACCCTCTATTATGGTGCGGGTGCGGGTGATGAACCGACCGCTTCTGCGGTCGTTGCTGATGTTATTGATATAGTACGCGCTTTAACCACTGATCCTGAAAATCGAGTGCCTCACTTAGCCTTCCAGCCTGATGAGCTAACAGATACACCTATTGTGCTAATGGACTCGATTGAAACCGCTTTTTACTTACGGATGCGCGCGGTAAATCATGCCGGTGTGCTTGCAGAAGTGACTAAAATTCTTGGCGATAGAAGCATCAGTATAGAAGCCTTTATTCAAAAAGAGCCAACTGAAGATGTGGATAAAGCCGATATTATCCTCCTCACGCATCGTGTCAATGAAGGCGATATGAATGCGGCGATTAAAGAAATAGAAGCACTGGACGTTATAACGGGCGAGATTATGCGGATTAGAGTGGAGTCATTAAAATGAAGTTTATAGAAACGCGCGGCAATGATGGTCAATCACCGTTAGCCGTCAGTTTTTCTGAAGCCATTTTATCGCCTATGTCATCTTTTGGCGGTATCTATGTGCCTGAATCACTACCACAACTGGATGCATCCTTTTTAGAAGCACATCTTGATACTTCTTATAAAACCTTAGCCAAAGATTGTTTAGCGGCCTTTGATATTGATATTGAAGCAAGTGTTATCGATGAAGCATTAGACTTATACGATGCTTTTGATGACAGCAATAACCCTGCCCCTTTGGTTAAGATCAAAGAGGATCTCTATGTTAGTGAACTTTATCACGGCCCAACCCGTGCTTTTAAAGACATGGCATTGCAACCCTTTGGACGTATTTTATCTTCAATCGCACAAACCAGAAATGAGAATTATCTCATTCTCGCTGCAACCAGTGGTGACACTGGGCCGGCGGCACTAGAAACCTTTAAAAACCGTGATAATGTCAGAGTGGCTTGTCTCTACCCTGAGGGTGGAACCTCGGATGTACAACGTTTACAAATGGTTACAGAAGACGCGAATAACCTCAAAGTTATTGGTGTACAGGGTGATTTTGATGATACGCAGGCCGCGCTTAAAGCATTACTTGTTTCAGAGTCCTTTAACACCACGCTAAAAGAAAACAATATTAAATTATCGGCGGCTAATTCAGTTAATTTTGGACGTATTATCTTCCAGCTAATCTACCATATTCACAGTTACTTAGAGCTTGTGCGTCAACATGTCATAACACTCGGCGATAAGGTTTATTTAGACGTGCCCAGTGGGAATTTTGGCAATGCACTGGGTGGCTATTATGCGATGAAAATGGGCTTGCCAGTGGAGAAAATCTTAATCGCCTCTAACAATAACAATGTATTGACGCAATTGATTCATGAGGGGTTATACGACATCCGAGAGACATCGGTTATTCCAACGACATCACCCGCAATGGATATTTTAAAATCATCCAATATCGAGCGTATTTTATATGACCTTTATGGTGATGAGCGCACTAAAGCGCTAATGTTACAGTTAGACAGCGAACAATATTATCAATTAAGCGATGAAGAACTAGTAACGCTACAAAGTGTCTTTTCTGCTGATTTTTGTAGTGATGAAGAAGGTAAGCGCTATATTCAAACGGCCTTTGCCGATGGTTATTTAATGGATCCACATACAGCAACCTGTTTTAAAGCGTATGATACTTGTCGTGATAAGCCCTTAAAAACAATTGTTTATTCAACCGCTGAATGGACAAAATTTTCTCCTGTCATCGCGAATGCGCTAACAGGAGAAGAGGGCGCAAATGATCGGGATGCATTACAAACCATCGCTAAAGAAGCGAATATTCAAATACCCGCACAAATAAATGCTTTATTCGATAAGGAAATTACGCAAAAAACAATTATTGATAAAGAAGCGATTGAAAAAGAAATATTGGCATTTTTGAACTAAAAGGACATCTTTCTTAGGTCTTTATTTGACGTGTAGGGATAATCCATCCCTACACTCTGATCTTTAACCAACCCAAACCCGTGCATTTCTAAACATCCGCATCCACGCGGCATCTTCATTCCAATCATCAGGATGCCATGAGTTCGTGACGGTACGAAAAACACGCTCAGGATGGGGCATCATAATGGTAAAACGCCCATCCTCTGTGGTTAGCCCTGTAATACCCTGCGGTGAGCCATTCGGGTTTTCAGGATACTGTTCTGTAGGTTGCCCTGCATTATCGACATAACGTAGAGTAACTAAGCCAGAATCAAGCGCATTTTGGCTTTCATTTGCCGTATCAAAGACTGCACGCCCCTCGCCATGTGCAACAGGAATGGGCATTTTTGAACCTTGCATTCCTTGTAGGAAAATAGAGGGCGATTCCATTACCTCAACCATTGCCACGCGCGCTTCAAACTGCTCGGATAAATTAGCATAAAAACGAGGCCAATGTGAGGCGCTGGGAATGAGGTCTCTTAATTGTGAAAACATTTGGCAACCATTACAAATGCCTAAACCAAAGGCATCTTCTCGTGCAAAAAATTGACTAAATTCATCCTTAGCGCGTTGATTGTACAAAATGCTTTTTGCCCACCCCCCCCCCGCGCCTAGTACATCACCATAAGAAAAACCACCACAAGCGACAACCCCTTTAAATTCATTGAGCGATGTTTTTCCGCTGATAATATCAGTCATATGGACATCAACCGCTTGGAAACCGGCACGATCAAAAGCAGCGGCCATTTCTATTTGCCCATTCACGCCTTGCTCACGTAAAATTGCCATTGGGGGTTTAACACCGGTGTTGATAAACGGTGCCGAGATATTTTCATCGGGATCATAACTAAGATCAGCAAATAGACCCGTATCGTTAGTCTGATCAATACGTTCAAACTCCTGTTTAGCACAGTCAGCATTATCACGCAGTGCTTGCATTCGATAGCTTGTTTCTGACCATGTTTTCTGTAATGCCGTGCGTGATTTTTGGAAAATAGTTTCTTCAGCCCACGTAAAGATAATCTCATCAGACTCGTTTAGTTTACCAATCACATGGGCATGTTTGCCTAGGTCATGTTCACGGAAGACAGATAATACGTCTTCGGTATCACGATGATGCACTTGAATCACAGCGCCTAACTCTTCACTAAATAAGGCTTCCAGCGGTTTTTTTGCCAAATCATCTAACTGAACCGTAATGCCTGATCGCCCTGCAAAGGACATTTCTGCGAGGGTTGCTAATAAACCACCATCAGATCGATCATGATAAGCGAGTAATTTATCTTCTTTATTCAATGTTTGGATTGCCGCAAAGAAGCCAATAAGCGTTGCCGCCTCATCAAGATCTGGCGCATGATGCCCTACTTGAGAATAAACCTGAGCCAGTGCAGAGGCTGCTAGGCGGTTTTTTCCTTTACCCAGATCGATAGCGATTAGGTCGGTATCGTTTTTATCCGTGCGTAGTTCTGGGGTTAGCGTATTGCGAATATCTTCAACAACGGCAAAGGCGGTAATTAATAGGGATAATGGTGCGGTTACGGCGCGATCTTCGCCATCTTCTTGCCACACTGTTTTCATGGAAAGAGAATCTTTGCCCACAGGAATAACAATGCCTAATGCGGGGCAAAGCGCTTCACCCACCGCTTGAACGGTATCAAATAACGCCGCCTCTTCGCCATCATGCCCTGCGGCTGCCATCCAGTTGGCTGATAGGGCGATATTCGATATTTTGCCAATCTTTGCAGCTGCAATATTGGTAATGGCTTCGGCGATTGCCATGCGCCCTGAGGCGGCAGGATTGACTAAAGCGATCGGTGTGCGTTCACCAATCGCCATTGCTTCGCCTGTATAAGATTGGTAATCCGTGGCGGTCACGGCAACATCGGCCACAGGCACCTGCCAAGGGCCAACCATTTGATCACGATTGACCATGCCAGTAATACTGCGATCCCCAATGGTAATAAGGAAGGATTTTGAGGCAACCGTTGGCAAGCTTAAAACCCGTTCAATCGCTTCCTCTAGTTTAATGTCATCGAATACTAATTCAGGTTTATGAAAGGTTTGATGACGTACATCGCGTAGCATTTTAGGGGGGTTGCCTAATAGCACATCCATTGGAATATCGACGGGGGCATTATCAAAATGGGCATCGCTAACGATGAGTTGTTGTTTATTGGTTGATGCACCTACAACGGCATAAATAGCACGCTCACGCTGACAAATCGTTTCAAATTGTTCTAAGCGGTCAGCGGCAATGGCTAAGACATAACGCTCTTGTGCTTCGCAACTCCAAATTTCCATTGGTGCCATGCCAGGCTCATCATTTGGGACGGCACGTAATTCAATTTTTCCACCCCGACCTGCATCATTTATGATTTCAGGAATGGCATTAGAGATACCGCCTGCACCGACATCATGAATGGAGAGAATAGGGCTGTTATCACCCAAAGCGACACAACGGTCAATCACCTCTTGGCAACGACGTTGCATTTCAGGATTACCTCGTTGTACCGAGGCAAAGTCCAGATTTTCTGCACTGGCTCCACTGGTCATAGAGGAAGCCGCACCACCACCTAAACCAATTAACATGGCAGGGCCACCCAGTACAATAATCGCCGTCCCTTCGGGTAAGTCTTGTTTTTCAATATTGTCAGGGCGGATATTGCCGACCCCCCCCGCTAACATAATGGGCTTATGATAACCGCGAATCTCTGTCCCTTTAGCGCAAGGCACTTCCGCCTCATAAGTACGGAAATAGCCCGTTAAATTAGGACGACCAAACTCATTATTAAAAGCAGCTGCACCAATAGGGCCTTCAAGCATAATATTAAGCGCGCTATCGATACGCGATGGCTTGCCAAATTCACGTTCCCAAGGCTGCTCATAATCAGGAATTTTAAGATTAGAAACCGAAAAACCACATAAACCCGCTTTGGGTTTAGAGCCATTACCCGTTGCACCCTCATCGCGAATTTCACCCCCAGAGCCTGTTGCTGCACCAGAAAAAGGAGAGATAGCCGTCGGATGATTATGTGTTTCTACCTTCATAAGCATATGCACTTTTTCATCGTGATAGGCATATTGTTGTGTCTCTGTGCTGGGAAAAAAACGTGTCGCTTGCGCGCCTTCAATCACCGAAGCATTGTCCTTATAGGCGGATAAAACACCTTCTGGTGCTTGATGATAAGTATTACGAATCATCCCAAAGAGGGTTTGCGCTTTAGGCTTGCCATCAATGACCCAATCGGCATTAAATATTTTATGACGACAATGCTCAGAATTAGCCTGTGCAAACATCATTAGCTCGACATCAGTAGGATTGCGCCCTAATGCTTGATAGTTCTCCGCTAAATAATCAATTTCATCAGCTGATAGTGCGAGGCCTAGCTCAATATTGGCTTGTTGTAATGCGCCACGGGCATCTTCAGCAATATCGACCGACTTAAAGGGCGCAGGGTCTGCATTACTAAATAAAACTTCAGCGTCTGCAGCATCGCTCAATACTTGCTCCATCATGCGATCATGTACTTTTGCGCTAATAAATTGTGAATCATCGACAGATAAGGCATCATCATTTTTAGTCTCAATAAAATAAGCAATGCCCCGCTCAACACGATCCACGGCTATGATGCCGCTATTATGCAAAATATCAGTGGCTTTACTAGACCAAGGAGAAATAGTGCCTGTGCGAGGAACAACCAAAAATAACGTACCCGCTGGTTTCGCATCATTATCCGACTCGCCATAATGCAATAACGCATCTAGATGCTGTTGCTCAATATCAGATAAACTTTGATTAGTTTTTACAAAATGCCAATAGCGAGTATGTATAGCTTGGATTTGTGGGAGGGAGGTTTGTAACGATTTCAATAACTTGTTTTTATTAAAATCAGAAAAAGCACGGTTTCCAGCAAGCATCATCATAGTGTAAGCCAAGTCTTAATTTAAGAAGGGCGATAGCATAGTTCATATTGGTGATGTGTTGTATCTGCAATATTAAATTTTCTAGATTTTTCTCGAGCAATCTCAGAGACCTGATAAATTTATTCACTACCAGACACTTTTGGTACTTTTTTCTGAATATGGAATGATAGTAGCCTAGTACCGAGCTTTAGTTTTTCAGTCTAACCGATAAATATGCTATAACAGTTTCCCTCATTATTCCCCACGTAGCTTTCTTAATATGTCTGATAAAAACACTAACAAACCGTTAATTTTAGTGGATGGGTCATCCTATTTATTCCGCGCCTTTTACGGTATTAAAGCACCCCTCACTGCCCCTGATGGAATGCGGACTAATGCTATTCATGGCGTATTGAGTATGTTAGATAGTCTGCGTAAAACTTATGAGCCGGAGCATATGGGAGTCGTCTTTGATGCCAAAGGAAAGACATTCCGTAATGATTTATATGCTGATTACAAAGCCAATCGTCCGCCCATGCCTGATGAGTTACGTGATCAAATCGAGCCATTGCTTGAAATTATCCGAGCGCAAGGCTATCCGCTCATGATAGAGCCTGATGTTGAGGCGGATGATGTGATTGGTACATTGGCCAGTCGTTACGAGGGCAAGGTGATTAT
>JAGLDQ010000139.1 GCA_023145535.1 Cocleimonas sp.
TCCACAGGCGATAAAGATATGGCGCAGTTGGTGACGGATGATGTGCATCTGATTAATACCATGTCTAAAAGTTACCATGATATTCAGGGCGTGATTGACAAATACGGCGTGCCGCCTGAGCGCATTCGAGATTATTTAACCCTTATGGGCGATACTTCCGATAATATTCCTGGTGTACCGAAAGTGGGCCCTAAAACAGCGGTTAAGTGGCTGAATGAATATGGCACGCTCGATAAGGTAATGGAGAATGCGGATCAATTTAAAGGCAAAGTTGGAGAGTATTTGCGTGAATCTTTAGATCACTTACCCTTGTCTTATAAACTAGTGACTATTGTGTGTGATTTGGATTTAGATTGCTCACCTGCGTCTCTCTCTTTTAGTAAAGTCAACACCGAACGCCTAGCGGAGCTTTATCAGCAATATGGAATGCGTACTCGACTGCGAAATCTGCAAGAATCCACGCATGAAAAAATAGAAGTCGTTGCTGAACTTGATGATGTACCAACGCTAGAAAAAATCACTGAAGTTGATTATCAAACGATATTAACAGAAGAACAATTGGATCAATGCTTGGCTGATTTACAAAAGGCTAAATTATTCGCCATTGATACTGAAACCACCAGTCTCAATTACATGGATGCTGAAATTGTCGGACTGTCTTTTTCTATAAAAGCAGGGGTTGCTACCTATTTACCTTTAGCACATGATTATCTAGGCGTACCAAAGCAACTTAATCGACAAGCAACCTTAGAGAAACTCAAGCCTTTATTGGAAGATTCAACAGCCTTAAAAGTAGGGCAAAATCTTAAGTATGATCGTAGTGTGTTATTAAACCACGGCATTGAACTAAAGGGTATTACGCATGACACCATGCTACAATCCTATGTGCTGGACTCCGCTGCTAACCGCCATGATATGGATACCTTATGCCGCCAATATCTGGAGCAAGAAACCACTAAGTTTACCGATATTGCAGGCAAAGGAAAAAAACAGCTCACCTTTAATCAAATTGATTTAGAACATGCATCACCTTATGCCGCAGAAGATGCGGATATGGCAATGCGCCTGCATTTTCATTTTTGGCGACAATTAAAACCCTTAGCAGAGCAAGAAAAACTTTATCGTGAAATAGAAATTCCCTTAGTGCGGGTCTTATCAGACATAGAGCGCCATGGTGTTTTGATTGATGCAGACATGCTGGCGGAACAAAGCGTTGAAATTACCGCACGCTTGCAAGCATTAAAAGCCACTATTTACGAACAGGCAGGAGAAGAATTTAATCTATCCTCACCTAAGCAAATCCAAGAAATATTTTTTGATAAAGATAAATTAAATCTACCCATTATTCGTAAAACGCCAAAAGGACAGCCCTCTACCGCCGAAGATGTCTTGAAAGAATTAGCATTAACGCATGAAGTACCGCGCTTATTACTAGAGCATCGTGGTTTAAGCAAACTCAAGTCAACCTATGTTGGAAAATTACCCCAGCAGATTAATGATCACACTGGGCGTATTCACACCTCCTATCATCAAGCCGTCACCGCAACAGGTCGTCTTTCATCGTCTGCTCCTAACTTGCAAAATATCCCCGTGCGTACTGCGGAAGGTCGTCGCATTCGTCAAGCCTTTATTGCACCACAAGGAAAAAAAATATTAGCCGCCGACTATTCACAAATAGAATTGCGTATTATGGCGCACTTATCTGGCGATAAAGGACTACTCAGCGCTTTTGCCGCAGGAAAGGATATTCACGCGGCCACCGCTGCAGAGATATTTGAAGTAGAGTTGCAAGAGGTAGAAAAAGATCAGCGGCGTGCCGCAAAAGCTGTCAATTTTGGCTTAATTTACGGCATGACAGCTTTTGGTTTAGCCAAGCAACTCAATGTCTCCCGCAAAGAAGCGCAGAATTATGTGAATAAATACTTCGCCCGCTATGAAGGTGTGCAAGATTATATGCAAAACACTCGCGATAAAGCCCGCGAACAAGGTTATGTAGAAACTCTATTCGGTCGCCGCTTGCATCTACCAGAAATCAACGCCAGAAATGGAGTGCGCAGAGCCTACGCAGAACGAACCGCTATCAACGCACCCATGCAAGGAACGGCAGCTGATATTATTAAAGTCGCGATGATCTCTGTGAATGACTGGCTGCAAGAGGAATATTGGCAAAAAGAAGCAAAAACTAAAATGATAATGCAAGTGCATGATGAATTAGTGTTTGAAGTGCCTGAAAAGGATATAGAGCGTATTGAAAAAGAAATTGTAGCGCGGATGACTAACGCGGCTAAATTAGATGTACCATTGGTCGTTGATGCAGGAGTAGGGGTTAATTGGGACGAAGCACATTAGGAGTGAAAGTTAGCGCGATGATGGGTTAAGTAGTAGGAGAACCTGATGGTCTAGAAAATGGACGGCATTAGAGTGAAAATTTATTAGGATTGGTATGACTTGCTGATAGACAGTGACTGAATGACACATTGTGATTGTTTTTATCCAGTTGCTATCTTTGGAAAAATCATGAGTTAAAGATATTTTTGATAAACTGAAATTTGGATTCGTGTAATAAGTGTGCCGAATACTATTGGGGTTGATACCCATATTTTTTAGTGCTATTTAATATGGGTTTTTATAGTCTTCAAGAATTTGAAGTGAAAAAGAAATGAATAGAGCGAAACCAAGTTGCCGTTAGTGAGGCATTGACCTTGAACCAGTAAGGTTCAAGTGGGTGTCGTCTTAATATTCATTAGGCTTACCACCGTAGCGGTCATGCACACAAAATATTCTCCAGACCCCGGTATTCTTAATTAGGCTCAAGGGATTTCCCGCCTAACCAACAAACAATCCAGTGTTCGCTCCTAGGGATTTATACTAATACAATGGAGGGTCGTTGTTAAGTCCGTTTATCCTTATTTATTTAATAGAATGATCTATAAACGATCTTTTTCAGTCTAAATAAGTTGTGCCTAATGCTGTTGAAGTTAATAATTTAATGATAAAAATCAATTGATTATAGTAATTTTTTAAGTCCCTTTAGGATTGTTAATAATGCAATAAAAGCATAAAAAAAATCTATTTTTATTTTTTTATTAGTTCTGATAATTATAATTAATTGGCATAAGAAAATTTCAATTTACTGTGCTGGATTAAAACCCTGCTTGTTCATCCGCATAATAAGAGGAACGTACCATTGGCCCGCTAGCAACATGGGTAAAGCCCATCTCATAGCCTAGTTGTTCCATTTGTTTAAATTCATCAGGTGTAACAAAGCGCTCAACAGCAAGATGATCAAGACTAGGTTGCAAATATTGTCCTAATGTTAGCATCTCACAGCCATGATCACGTAGGTCTTGCATCACCTCTTTGACTTCTTGTAACTCCTCTCCTAAGCCGAGCATTAAACCTGATTTAGTGGGTATATCGGCATACATCGCTTTAAAACGTTTGATAAGATCTAATGACCATTGATAATCAGCGCCAGGGCGTGCTTTTTTATAGAGGCGTGGTACGGTTTCTAAATTATGATTAAAGACATTAGGAGGGGATTTTCTCATAATTTCAAGCGCAATATCCATGCGCCCTCTAAAATCAGGTGTTAGTATTTCAATACGAATCTCAGGGTTAAGCGCGCGTACTTTACGAATACAGTCAACAAAATGTCCTGCGCCGCCATCGCGTAAATCATCACGATCAACGGAGGTAATTACCACGTATTTTAACTTCATCGCTTGAATCGTCTCCGCTAGGCTCTGCGGCTCATTCATATCCAAAGGATTAGGGCGACCATGCCCGACATCACAAAAAGGGCAACGACGCGTGCAAATATCACCCATAATCATGAAAGTAGCCGTCCCTTTAGTAAAACATTCTCCAAGATTAGGGCAAGCGGCCTCCTCACAAACAGTTACTAGCTTTTGCTCTCGCAGAATCTTACGTAACTGCTTTACCTCTGGCGTAGTAGGTGCTTTCGCACGAATCCATGCAGGCTTGCGTTTAACTTTGGTGCTAGGAACAACCTTAATAGGAATCCGCGCAACTTTTGCTGCACCGCGATATTTAACGCCCTGAATTTTTTGTTTACTTTCATTCATCATTCATACTTTACATAGGTTTTAAGTCGAATCGGAGTATAGACATTAAGATGACTAAAGCGCTAGATGAATATGCTAAAATCACTAAAATATCGCCAGACAGACTTATTAGATATTAGACATCTTTCTTAAATATAGTGTAACTACTCAGCCCTGTATAAAATAACTATTGCTGAGGAATAAAGGGCTTATTATCAAAAGCTGAATGAATAGCTTGAAAGATATTTTCGTTATTCTTTCGGGCCGTTGAGATATAGCCGCGATTTTTAACAAATACCTCAGCACCCACTTTCGTTCTAAAGCTTCTAAAACAGCCTGATACTTTTTGTTTTACTTTGATCATTCGAACATCTTGTTCGGCTAGGTTATTCGTAAA
>JAGLDQ010000014.1 GCA_023145535.1 Cocleimonas sp.
GTAACTTCTTCTTTTTCATTCAAGCGTACTGCTAACTTTTTCAAGTTAAGCATGATATCAACGACATCTTCCTTTACGCCTGGGAGAGCAGAATATTCGTGTGTAACACCTTTAATTTGAACTTCTGTCACTGAACATCCAGAAATAGATGACAACAGAATCCTACGTAAAGCATTACCAAGTGTATGACCAAAGCCACGCTCTAAAGGCTCTAAAGTGATTCTAGATGTATTATTACCTAAATCTTCAACTTGAATATTACGAGGCTTTAGCAAATCAGTTGGACTTGACGGCATTTTAATTCCTCAAACTACATAAAAGAAGCCAATCCATAGACTTCTTTGTACAGTATTTATTTTGAATACAATTCAACGATAAGTGATTCGTTGATTTCAGCTGGTAAGCCATCACGTTCTGGTACAGACTTGAAAGTTGCTTCAAGCTTCTTGGAATCAACTTCCATCCATTCTGGAAAGCCTAGTTGCTCAGCAACAGCCATTGAATCTTGAATCCGTGTCTGTTTTTTAGCTTTTTCACGCACAGAAACCATATCGCCTTCAGAAACCTGATAAGACGCTATATTAACGGACTGACCATTAACTTGAATCGCCTTATGACTCACTAATTGACGTGCTTCTGAACGAGTAGAGGCATAACCCATACGATAAACAACGTTATCTAAACGACATTCAAGCAGTTGTAATAAGTTCTCGCCTGTCGAACCTTTCATTGATGCTGCTTTTTTGAAGTAGTTTCTAAACTGCTTCTCTAAAACACCATAAGTACGACGAACTTTTTGTTTTTCACGTAACTGCAATCCATAGTCAGAAATACGTGTACGACGTTCGCCATGAACACCTGGTATTTTCTCTAAATTACATTTATTTTCAAGCGAGCGACCACGTCCTTTTAGGTATAAATCTGTACCTTCACGACGCATTAACTTACACTTTGGTCCAATATATCTGGCCATAATAATCTCCTGCTACACGCGACGCTTTTTAGGTGGGCGACAACCGTTATGGGGAATAGGTGTGACATCAATAATATTACTAATTTTATAGCCAATATTATTTAATGCACGTACTGCTGATTCACGACCTGGGCCTGGACCTTTAACATGAACGTCTAAATTCTTCAAGCCAAACTCTTTTGCTTTTTCACCAGCTTTTTCAGCGGCGATCTGAGCAGCGAAAGGGGTACTTTTTCGTGAACCACGAAAACCTGAACCACCAGCCGTCGCCCAAGAGAGCGCATTGCCTTGACGGTCAGTAATAGTAACAATAGTATTATTAAAAGACGCATGAATATGCGCAATACCGTCACTTACCGACTTTTTAACTTTTTTACGTGTTTTAGTGGCTTTTGCCATCTTCAATTACCTACTCGTGAAATCATCTGTAATCTGCTTGCAATCGTTAAAAGATTACTTATTTACGGATTGGTTTGCGTGGACCTTTACGGGTTCTCGCATTCGTTTTGGTTCTTTGCCCCCGAAGAGGTAAGCCACGACGATGACGTATCCCACGATAACAGCCAAGATCCATCAGACGTTTTATATTCATGGAGACATCACGACGTAAGTCGCCTTCTACCACAAACTTGCCTACTTCCGTACGGACTCGTTCGACTTCTGCTTCGCTTAAATCACGAATCTTCGAATTTTGTGAAACATCAGCAGCATCGCAAATATCTGCTGCCCGTGAACGACCAATACCATAAATTGCAGTTAATGCTATAACTGCATGTTTATTTACAGGAATGTTAATACCCGCTATACGCGCCATTAATCAATCTCCAGTCTACCGTGAAAAGCGGGCAACTCTACCCGATAACACAATGTTAATCAATACAGAATCAAGAATTATTAAAATTAATATTTCTAACTAGAAACAAATCAATAAAACTCAGTAAATCTATCTTCTCTTATTATCCTTGACGCTGCTTATGACGCGGGTCAGAACAAATAATACGTACCACACCCTTACGTTTTACAACGCGACAGTTGCGACACATTTTCTTTACAGAAGCACGAACTTTCATAATGAACTCTCCAAAACTTAAACTTTAATACCGATGCCTTAAAGAGTGATCATCACGTTCTTCGGGGCTTCTTTTTACCAGATTTTTTGAAGTTTGCTTTTTGCATCAAACCTTCATACTGGTGGGACATCATTAACGCTTGAACCTGAGCTAAAAAATCCATAACGACAACAACTATAATCAACAGTGAAGTGCCTCCAAAGTAAAAGGGTACATTCCAACCATAGATCAAAAATTCTGGTAACAAACAAACAAGCGTAATATAAATCGCACCAACAGCAGTTAAGCGTGTCATTACTCCATCAATATACTTTCCTGTTTCTTTCCCAGGTCGTATACCAGGAATATAAGCTCCTGACTTCTTCAAATTATCAGCTGTTTCACGTGAGTTAAACACCATCGCTGTATAAAAGAAGGTAAAAAATATAATTGCAAGTGCATAGAACATTATATACAGAGGCTGACCCGGTGCTAACTTAGTTACAAAAGCCTGCAACCATTCCATTCCTTCGCTTTTAGAAAGCCATTGCCCTAAAGTTGAAGGAAACAAAATGATACTTGATGCAAATATTGGCGGTATAACACCTGCCATATTCAATTTTAATGGCAAATGACTCGTTTGCCCTTTCACCATGCGTCTACCTTGTTGCCTATTTGCATAGTTAACCGTTATTCGACGCTGCCCTCTTTCTACAAAAACAACAAATGCTGTTACCAACATCGCCATTGCCAGTAGGATGATCACAAAAGCAGGGCTAATAGCGCCTGTTCTTGCTAACTCAAGAGTACCACCGATTGCCGTTGGCAAACCAGCAACGATACCCGCGAATATAATCAAAGATATTCCATTACCAATTCCACGTTCTGTAATCTGCTCACCTAGCCACATTAAAAACAAGGTACCAGTTACTAACGATACAACTGTTGTGATAATAAAGCCCATACCTGGATAGAGAGCAATTGTTTGACCACCACCAACATCTTGTCCGCCCAGTGCAATCGCTATTCCCATACTCTGGAATAAGGCTAAACCAACTGTTCCATAACGCGTATATTGCGTTATCTTACGCTTACCCGACTCGCCTTCTTTCTTTAACTGCTGCAAAGAAGGAACAACATGCGTCATCAATTGTACGATGATAGATGCTGATATATAGGGCATAATACCTAGAGCAAATATACTAAGACGCTCTAGAGCGCCACCAGAGAACATATTAAAAACGCCTAATATGGTTCCACTGTTATCACTAAAAAACTGCTGCATTGCGGCAGGGTTTACACCTGGAATAGGAATAAACGTACCGATTCTGTAAACTATTAGAGCGAAAAAAACAAAGGCAAGCCTTTGTTTAATTTCTGCAATATTACTCATATTACTAAGCATACCGCCTGATGTGTCTTTTCGAGCCACTTTATAATCCTTATTCTTCTATTTTGCCCCCAGCAGCTTCGATCGCTTCTTTAGCACCTTTAGTTGTTCTAAGACCTTTAACAGTAACCGCTTTATCTAATTTTCCAGACATGATTACTTTAGCATATAAGGTATTCTTACCAACTATATTTGCTTCTTTTAAAGCATCCAAACTAACTACATCACCAGATACCAACTCTAATTCATGCAAACGCACTTCGGCTGTTACCAGCTTCTTTTTAGAATTGAATCCGACCTTTGGTAGACGGCGTTGTAATGGCATTTGCCCACCTTCAAAACCAACTTTACTAAAACCACCTGAGCGTGATTTTTGACCTTTATGACCACGACCACATGTTTTTCCTTGACCGCAACCAATTCCACGACCCACTCTTTTACGTGTACTTTTACTACCAGCGGCAGGCTTTAGTGTATTTAATTTCATTATAGTCATTATCTTATGCTTCCTCGATTTTGAGCATATAAGAAATCTTATTAATCATGCCACGGTTCTCAGGAGTGTCTATCACACTAACTGGATTATGCATTTTACGTATTCCTAGACCTCGTGCACATGCTTTATGTGACTTCAATCTACCGTTTAGGCTACGTACTAGTGTCAACTTAACTTGCTTAGAACTCATTTCTTAACCCTCAACTTCATCCGCTGTTTCTTTTTTTGAAACACCAGTTACATGCTCAACAGATTTACCACGCTTCGCAGCAATCATTTCAGGGGAGCTCATTTCACTTAAGCCTTTAATGGTTGCACGAACCATATTAATGGGATTACGCGAACCAACACATTTAGCTAGTACATTTTTAACACCAACTACTTCAAATACCGCGCGCATTGCACCACCCGCTATAATCCCTGTACCTTCGGAAGCAGGCTTCATGAAGACTTGAGCTGCGCCAAAGTGAGCATTAATCGGGTATTGCAAGGTTCCATCATCTAATGCGACTGTTACTAGATTTTTACGTGCCTTTTCCATTGCCTTTTGTATCGCAACAGGAACTTCACGCGCTTTACCGTAACCAAAGCCGATTCTTCCATTTCCATCACCAACCACGGTCAAAGCAGTAAAACCGAAGACTCGACCACCTTTAACTACTTTAACAACACGATTGACGTGTACTAATTTTTCTTGTAGGCCATCTGCAGCCGTATCTGTATTATTTGTCTTAGCCATATGAATTATAAACCTTTAGAACTTAAGACCTGCTTCACGTGCAGCGTCAGCTAACGCTTGAACACGACCATGATATTTAAATCCTGAGCGATCAAACGCAACAGATTCAATACCTTTTGCTTTTGCACGTTCGACAATTAACTTGCCTACTAATACTGCTGCTTCGATATTGCCTGTATACGATAACTCAGAGCTAATTGCCTTTTCAACAGTAGAAGCACTTGCTATTACTGTATTATCTTCAGCAGAAATCACCTGAGCATAAATA